>NZ_JBFRNU010000001.1:0-83377 GCF_041471145.1 Vibrio sp. 10N.261.54.A5
ATGAACCATAAAAAAGCCCGCACCTTGCGTTTACAAAGTGCGGGCTAAATTCATCTGGCTACTTGTTTAAGTAAGCAGCGTGGAACTCAATGTGTTCATCAATAAAGCTAGAGATGAAGTAGTAGCTGTGGTCGTAACCAGGCTGCATACGTAGATCTAAATCGGCATTGGTTACCTTAGCGGCTTCGACTAATTGCTCAGGTTTAAGCTGTTCAATCAGGAAGTTATCGGCTTCACCTTGGTCGACCAACATTGGCAGTTTAGTGCCTTTGGTTTTTAGAAGCTCAGAGGCATCGTAGTGTTTCCACTCTTCAATATCCAAGCCTAGGTATTGGTTGAAGGCTTTTTGTCCCCAAGGGCATTGCATTGGGTTGGTGATTGGGCTGAATGCAGAGATAGAACGGTAGCTATCTTCGTTTTTAATGCCAATCGTTAGGGCACCATGTCCGCCCATGCTGTGACCAGAAATCGATTTTACGGATGTAACAGGGAAGAACGACTCAATCAGTGCAGGGAGCTCTGTTACCACGTAATCGTACATGTGGTAATGGCTGTCCCATGGCGCTTGAGTGGCATTCACATAGAAGCCTGCACCTTGGCCGAGATCGTAATTTTCATCGTCGGCAACACCTTCGCCACGTGGGCTAGTGTCTGGTGCAACAATCGCGATGCCTTGCTCAGCCGCGGCTTTGAAAGCGCCGGCTTTTTGCATGAAGTTTTCATCGGTACAGGTTAAGCCTGACAACCAATACAAAACAGGAACTGGGTTTTCTTTGCTTGCGTTAGGTGGCAAGAAAATCGCAAAACGCATGTTGCAGTCAAGCGTTGCAGAAAAGTGGGTGTATTGTTTGTGCCAACCACCAGCAACCTTTGCTTGGCTAATGTTTTCGATTGTCATCTATTGTGCTCCGTTAGGTTGATGGTTTGGGAGTAAATTTGTCTATATTACATAAAGTTTCACCACCCACCGGGCAGGAGGTGGTGAAGACAGTTTGTTGCTATTCATTTGTAGCTGTGGCCTCGATGCTCGAAAGAATCGAGGCCAAGATGTGTTACTTATCCATGTGTAGAACAGTACGGATAGATTCACCTTTATGCATTAGGTCGAATGCTTCGTTTACGTCTTGCAGACCCATTGTATGAGTGATGAACTCTTGAAGACCAAACTCACCCGCCATGTAACGGTTTACGATTTCTGGAAGCTCAGAGCGGCCTTTAACACCACCGAAAGCAGAACCACGCCATACACGACCTGTTACTAGTTGGAATGGACGAGTTGAGATCTCTTGACCTGCGCCTGCAACACCGATGATTACAGATTCGCCCCAACCTTTGTGACAACATTCAAGCGCTTGACGCATCACGTTTACGTTACCAATACATTCGAAAGAGTACTCAACACCACCGTCTGTCATCTCAACGATAACGTCTTGGATTGGCTTGTCGTAGTTCATTGGGTTGATGCAGTCAGTCGCGCCAAGTTGTTTCGCTAGCTCGAATTTGCTCTCGTTGATGTCAACACCGATGATGCGGTTAGCACCAGCCATGCGAGCACCAATTATTGCAGAAAGACCGATACCGCCTAGGCCGAATACAGCAACGTTGTCGCCTTTTTCAACTTTAGCTGTGTTAAGTACCGCGCCCATGCCTGTTGTTACACCACAACCTAGAAGACAAACTTCTTCAAGTGGTGCTTCTTTGCTTACTTTCGCTAGAGAGATTTCTGGAAGTACTGTGTACTCAGAGAAAGTCGAGCAGCCCATGTAATGGAAAATCGTTTCGCCATTGATAGAGAAGCGGCTTGTACCGTCTGGCATTAGGCCTTTACCTTGCGTTTCACGAACGGCTTGGCATAGGTTAGTTTTACCAGATTTACAGAACTTACATTCGCCACATTCAGCTGTGTAAAGTGGGATAACGTGGTCGCCAATCTCAACACTTGTAACGCCTTCGCCGATCATCTCAACGATACCGCCACCTTCGTGACCAAGAATAGAAGGGAAGATACCTTCTGGATCGTCACCTGATAATGTGAATGCGTCAGTGTGACAAACACCAGTAGCAACGATGCGAACTAGAACCTCACCAGCTTTAGGAAGTTGTACATCAACTTCTTCCATTTTTAGTGGCTCGCCAGCTGCCCATGCAACCATTGCTTTTGATTTGATATGAGTTTGACCAGGTTTAATTTCGATTGTCATTGGATGTTTCCTATATATGTCAGTACAGCGGATAACCGTGCAATTAGCTTCAACCCGTTAAGCGTAGTTGAGCTTAATTGTTTCCGCTCTCTCGTTTTGTTGGAGCTAGTATAGGTGTGAGTGCATGTTTTGATAATCCCCTTAAATAGAAAATGATTATTACTTATTTGTAATAATAAGTATGGAGCGGTCAGTTTTCTTATTGGCAACTATCTTAGCTAGAGCGACTCAGGTTTGAGGACAGGCGACTTATCCAAACGGTCTGAATACATTGCCTTTACTGATGTTTAGGTGGAGGTTTTATGGCGATTTATATATTAACCTTCAATTCGTGTTGTTGAGCTATCAGCTTTTAGTATGGATGGTAACTTGTTGAATTTTAACGATTGAAGCAATGTCGCATAAGCGTACGTTGTGCGACGTTTTGTAAGATATCAGAAACAATAGTGTCATTTTTCTCATCTAGTCTCCTCGCCAAATTTTGAGTTCTAACTTTTTGGGAAGAGAAAATGAGAAAGAGTACATTGACCGTACTGTCAGGCTTAATAGCAGCCACATTAGTTGGTTGTAATTCAAGTTCACCAAGTGACGACAACGGCAATCTAGATAGCGCAGTGCAAGTCGCATTCATGCCTGATATCCATTTCCATGATGTTTACGGCAAATTTGAAGATGGTTCGTTCGCGGGACTCTACAGCTCGGATAGTGGCGAGTATGCGACAATTCGAACGATGGAGTCTCAGATGAACTCCACTCGTCTATTCAATGAAAACTACTTTGCGATGATAGCGGCGCTTGATGATGTGGTTGAGCGTGGCGTGAAATACGTAGCCTTGCCAGGTGACTTTAGTGACGACGGCCAGCCGATTCATATGCGTGGCTTAGTTAGCATCTTTGATCACTACCGCGAGACTCATGGTCTTGAGTTTTTTGCAGCGCCAGGCAACCACGATCCAGTGCGTCCATTTACAATCCCTGCGGGTAAATCTGATTACCTAGGCGAGGGTGGTAAGAAGCAGCGTATCTATAGCCGCGGTAAAGAAGAGTGTGTTGGTTATGACGATGAGTGGACGACTATTCCCGGTGAAGGTGACAACTTAGCAACCATCTGTACTGAAGAAGTACGTGAATGGGGCTATGAAGAGATCATGAGTATCCTAGGCACTCACGGCTTCTACCCTCAGCAAGACTATCTCTACTTTGAAACGCCTTACAGCAGCGACCAAGCTCGAGCTAGTTACAGCTATGATTTAGCGAAAGAAGAAGCGGCTTTTGATAAGCGCATGTACGAGATCTGTTATGAAGGTACGGGTGGTAGCTACAAAGAAAGTGGTTACTCAAGCTGTTCTGAAGTGCCGGATACCAGTTACTTAGTAGAGCCAGTGAAAGGGCTTTGGTTGTTGGCGATCGACGCGAACGTTTATCGCCCGAAAGAAAATTCGTCTGATAGCTCTGTAGATGGAAACACGTTCGATGGTTCAAGCAGTGCTGGTTACAACATGATGCTGACTCACAAAGAACACGTAATTGATTGGATCTCTGATGTTGTAAAAGCAGCGAAAGAGCAGAACAAGACGCTTGTCTCTTTCTCGCACTTCCCAATGACCGACTTCTACAACGGCGCTTCTGAAGAGATTGAAGATCTGTTTGGTGAAGGAAGCCATCAGCTGGCTCGTGAACCGGATGACGATACCAGCCGCGCATTAGCTGCTACTGGTCTAAATATCCACGTTGGTGGCCACATGCACTTTAACGATACGGGTAAGAAGAGCTTCAATATCGATGGAGTTCAGCACACACTCTTCAATATTCAAGCGCCGTCGTTAGCGGGTTACATTCCCGCGTATAAACTGTTGAACATTCGTCCTGATAATCAGATTGAAGTTGAGACGGTGGTCATCGATCAAGTTAAGCGTTACAACGAGCTATTCAGTCACTATGAAGAAGAGCATGAATACCTTACTCAAGCTGCGAATGGCGATCCTGATGCAGAAGCTAAGATTTGGAACAAAGATATTCTGAATTCAGAGAGTTACTACGAACTGACTGATTGGCACATCCGTGAACTAACACGCCTACGTTTCCTTCCGGGTGACTGGCCGTTAGAGATGCGCGCTATGATCATGGAAATGAATGGCGAAGAGATGATGATCATGTCTCAGTTAGAAACCAACTTTACCGTGTGTCAGTTAGCTAATGAACTGGGTTACGATGTTGGCGCTTGTGTGGAAAATGGTGTTGATGACTACGATCAATTCCAACAAGACTGGCAAACAGCTAAAGTTGTCGCTGAGAAACTGGCTTCTTTAGAGGGACTAGAGTTAGCTGAATTTGCAGAGTGGAGTGGTGAGTTGTTAGCGACCGACTTCTACCGTTTACGTAACGCAGACGAACTGGCATTCCGTGATATCGGTGAAACACAATTGCGCCAATATGAGTTGTTAAGCCGAGAACTTTCAGAGTTCGATGGCACTGTCGATTCAGAATTGGGTGACCTTGGACAATATACCGTTGGTGAAGTGTTCCGCTCTCGTTTTGGTAGCTTGTTCGTGATTCTTGAAAAATTCGCAACAGGCCAAGCAAGTGACCACTTCTTGATTGATATCGACCAACAAACTCTGACCGATCTTAAAGGTGAAGTGAAGCGCGATATCCTAAGAGGTTCATCATCAGCAAATTAAGCGGCTCAGATTATTAGCGGATTAACCTATTAGCTGATTTAAAAAGAGCTCTACACATGATGTTGTAGGGCTCTTTTTGTCTTTCTGTTCTTCGATGAATGAACCATCACATTTAAGAATTTTTAAGGTACGTCATAATAATTGCTTACTGAAAATCACATGAATTGGAAATAAAACTACAATATTCTGAGCGCCGTATTTAATGTTGTGGACTCATACATGCTTTTATCTCTTCCGCCTCCAGTGATGCTGTCACTTGCCATCGTGCTTGAAGTTGTCGCGACTTCTTTATTGCCTAAAACGCAGCAATTTACTTCCCTTCCTGCGACCGCCGCAGTACTCGTCGGTTATGGCTTTGCTTTTTATCTGTTGTCTCTCACGGTTCAAACCATGTCTTTGGGTGTGGCGTATGCGATTTGGTGTGGCGCAGGGATAGTGTTGGTCGCGGCGTTGTCTTGGTTGGTCTACGGGCAAAAGCTAGACATCTACGCGATCATTGGCATCGCTTTGATTCTGTCTGGTGTGGTGGTCATTAACCTGTTTTCAACGTCGGTGAGTCACTAAGAGTCGATTTCCTACTTCTGAAGGAACAAACTAATTGGAATCTAGAGTAGTTAGCCTTCAACTTAAGGTATTGAATATAATATAGTAATTCCAATAAATGCATTTTGTGCATGTATTTTATGAAAACAGCTCACTTTACTCATAGATTGGTCGGTTTAGTATAGCCAGCAGAAACCTATGATTATAAATAATCATAGATATTATCTGTTTATCAATAACTTAGGGGGTCATTATGACTATTCCGACAACCGATATGATGGAAGCTTGGACGGGATTTCAAGCTGGCGACTGGCAAACATCCGTTAATGCACGTGATTTTATTCAGCGAAACTACACCCCTTATGAAGGCGATGAATCTTTTCTTGCGGACGTGTCGGAGTCGACGACACAGCTATGGGAATCTGTGCTAGAAGGTATTAAAGAAGAAAGCCGCACTCATGCCCCTGTCGATTTTGATACTGATATCGTTTCCACTATTACCTCACACGATGCAGGTTACATTGCAAAAAACCTCGAAAAAATCGTGGGTCTACAAACCGATAAACCACTGAAACGCGGCATCATCGCTAATGGTGGTATTCGAATGGTGAAAACGTCGTGCGAAGTGTACGGTCGTGAATTAGAGCCACAGATCGAAAAGATCTTCACTGAGTACCGCAAAACGCATAACCAAGTAGCGTTCGATCTTTATACCGACGAAATTAAAGCATGTCGCCGCTCTGGTATTATTACTGGTCTGCCGGATGCTTATGGTCGTGGACGCATTATCGGCGACTACCGTCGTCTTGCTTTGTACGGTATCGACTTCCTAAAATCAGACAAAAATGAGCAATTCAAATCGACTCAGAAGATGCTTGAAACGGGTGGTGATTTAGATAAGACATTGCGTCTACGTGAAGAGCTTACTGATCAAATTCGTGCCCTTGATGAAATGCGAGAAATGGGTTTGAAGTACGGCATTGATATGTCTTCTCCTGCTCGTACTGCGCAAGAAGCAATCCAGTTTACCTATTTTGGCTACTTAGCTGCGGTTAAGTCTCAAAATGGTGCTGCGATGTCGCTAGGCCGCACATCAACCTTCCTAGATGTTTACATCGAACGTGACCTTAAACTTGGTCTGATTGATGAGAAACAAGCGCAAGAGTTGATTGACCATTTCATCATGAAGCTTCGTATGGTTCGTTTCTTACGCACTCCTGAATACGATTCATTGTTCTCTGGCGACCCAATTTGGGCAACAGAAGCAATGGCTGGTATGGGCGTTGATGGTCGTACTCTGGTTAGCAAAACGACTTTCCGCTACTTGCACACATTGCACACGATGGGCCCAGCACCAGAGCCGAACATGACGGTTCTATGGTCTGAACAACTGCCTATCGCGTTTAAACAATACGCGGCTAAAGTGTCTATCGAAACCTCATCACTTCAGTATGAGAACGACGATCTAATGCGTGCGGATTTTGATAACGACGATTACGCGATTGCGTGTTGTGTAAGCCCGCAGGTGGTTGGCCAACATATGCAGTTTTTTGGTGCTCGTGCAAACCTTGCTAAAGCGTTGCTTTACACCATTAACGGTGGTGTTGATGAAAAATCTAACATGCAGGTTGGTCCTCAAGTTGCTCGTATCGAAGATGAAGTTCTCGATTTTGACCGCTTAATGCCTCGCTTTGATGACATGATGGATTGGCTTGCAACGCAATACGTCACTGCGCTGAACGTGATCCATTACTCGCATGACCGTTATAGCTATGAAGCATCGTTAATGGCGTTAATGGATCGCGATGTTCATCGCACAATGGCTTGTGGTATTGCAGGGCTGTCGGTTGTTGCTGACTCGCTTGCGGCTATCAAATACGCGAAGGTAACACCAGTACGTAACGAAGATGGCATCGCTGTCGACTTTGATATTGAAGGCGAATATCCAAAATTCGGCAACAACGATTCACGTGTCGATGATATTGCTTGTGATTTGGTTGAACGTTTTATGAAGAAAATTCAGAAAAGGAACACCTACCGTGAAGCGGTTCCAACTCAATCTATCCTTACGATTACTTCAAACGTTGTATATGGTAAAAAAACCGGTAATACGCCTGATGGTCGCCGCGCTGGTATGCCATTTGGCCCGGGCGCAAACCCAATGCACGGTCGTGATGAGAAAGGGGCGGTGGCTTCACTTTCTTCAGTTGCCAAACTGCCGTTCGAGTACGCTAAAGATGGTATTTCTTACACCTTCTCAATCGTACCAAATGCACTAGGTAAAGATGACTTAAGCCAAAAAGTGAACCTAGCAGCACTAATGGATGGTTACTTCCACCACGAGGAAAATGCAGGTTCGATTCGTGTTGAGGGTGGGCAACATCTTAACGTGAACGTGCTTAACCGTGACATGTTGTTGGATGCCGTCGAACATCCAGAAAAATACCCACAGTTAACCATCCGAGTCTCGGGTTACGCAGTACGATTCAACTCGCTAACACGTGAGCAGCAACAAGATGTAATTAGCCGTACGTTTACTGCTAAGATCTAACCGTAAACTTCAAGTTATACGGTCCTAAAAAGCGCGAGAATGACATCCGTCTCTCGCGCTTTTTTGTGCGTGGAGTATGGGGCACCTATATTGTTGGTCGCCGTGTTGTCTTGGTTGGTATACGGGCAAAACCGATATTTACGCGGTGATTGGAATTACTTTGATGCTTTTTTTGGGGGGATTCGCTTGTTTTTTATGTCAGAGATCACTAGGAGCTCTAACTTATCTTTGCCCCTTACCTTGCTAGCCGAGCTCAACCTCACAAATCATAGTGAGGTGATTTGACCTACTTTTTCTTATCTATGTAATGTCTAGGTTAGTAGACGTTTACCAGATAACAACGATAGGAAAGCTATGGCTAATGAAAGAACTAAATACATTTCAGAGTATTAATGAGCGTGATGTTGATCTATTAGTGCTAGAGGAGCTCAATGTTTCCGACTCATTTGCTCAATGGTTTGTTTGTCGTGTTCGAGAAGAAATAACCTCAGTTAAAACGCTCGGTGCTTGGCACTCTGTCATAGATACTAATCTAGGTGAGTCAGACTTAGTTTATATCTATCAATCAGATGACTTATCTTCCCAAGCAATACTTATTGAAAACAAGATTGATGCTTCAGCTCAGGCCCAACAAGGAGATAGATACAGGCTTAGGGGTAACAGAGGTCTAGAAGATGGTTTTTGGCAAGATTTTAGAACATGTATTATTGCCCCAAAAGCATATATCGCTCGAAATTCTGAGCCGTACGACGCTGCCATTTCATATGAAGAAATAATGGTTTACCTTGCTGCCCAAGGTGATAAGCGAGGACTCTATAAGGCACAGACATTAAGAGATGCTATTAAAAAAAATAGAAGAGGTTACGTTGCTACTGTTTGCCCCAAAACAACAGAATTTGCACAGCAATACTTAGCTTATGTCTCAGAACATTTTCCTCAATTGAATCCTGAGCAATCAAAACCTCGAGCTAATGGGCACGATTGGATTCATTTCTATCCCGCTCCAGTAAATAAAAAAGTACGAATCATTCACCAGATCTACGGCAAAGTCATTAAGTTGCAGTTTCTAGGCCAAGCAGACAACTTTGACGATATCAAAAGTCACTTTGAAGGTTTGGAATCCAGTGGATATCGAATCATAAAGTCGGGAAAATCAGTAAATATAGAAACACCATTGCCTGAAATATTAATCGCAGAACAGAGTTTTGACTCTGTATTAGAAGAAATCAGTATTGCTCTAAACAAAGCCAAGCAGTTGCATTCGTGGATGGAAAACTACCATTCTGTGTGACCCTTAAAGAAAGGGTGTGTAGAAAACTTATGTCCAAAGACGTGCTGGCGTCGATCTCGGCAAACACGTCTTTGCCCCATTGTTGGTTAGAGTTCGAGATAGTAAATATCGTGTTTATATATATTAACCCTATAAGAGGTAATCCGACCGAGTCTACCCTTCAGAATTTCTCAGATATGCAGTATCGACCATAGGGATATTTAAAACTTTTGAGTTAATTTTATGCGGTGAAGAAAGGCGTTACTATATATGGAGTACTTTTGGTACTTTAGCTGAGAATTCATGCCGCCTAGCATGTTCAAATAGCAAGGCGGCAATAGACTTTTGAACGAAATGTTAGTTCGCTTCGACGCCATTGATGAATGTCTTCCCAAGTGATTGCTTGATCGTTGTGGTGTAGTTACCTGACTCTTCTTCGTTCCACAGTCTGTCCAATGCGTTTTGGTTGATTTCAAGTAATTTAACTAGCTTTGGTGTGATAGTGACATTGAAGTCAACTTTAAGGGACTTCTCAAATGCCTCTTCTGATTCTCGGTTAGTTAAGCCTTTATAATTTTTAGGCATTATTTCAATTTCTCCATCGGAACTTGAGTCATTAACGAAGATGTTGATATTCTCGAATTTGATCCCATTACCTATTATGGATTTAAAAGCAGCCTCAATTGTTTCCTCTGTAGGATTTCTTTCAATCAAACCGATGAAGCTATTAAGCTCTTGAGTATTAACTCCTTTAATCTCACCACTTAAGCCAAGTTTGTTCGATAGTTGGGTGATGTTTGGAGATTGAAGATCTAGTGAGTCAACTTTCCAATCAAGCTTCAGGCTCGTATTGTCTTCAATTGTAATTGCTGAATGAAACTTCGCGTCTTTGAAGCTAAATCCACCAGATCGATCGTTGAAACCTCCATCATTTGCAATTATTTCAGTATTATGGGTGTCATTAGTGATATTTGACTTAAGCTCAATGCCGTTTATATAGGCCTGTTCTCTTCTTTCAGAGATTCTAATTCCGTCAATTTTTGTGGATGTAGTGAAGGCTTCTTTATTGCCTTTAAACAGAATCTCAACATCGCCAAGTTTGAAGTTGCTTGAGCGGCCTGTATTGATTTCTCCAAGTGAGAAGTTGCTTTGTAGATCTAAAGACTGATTGCTGGTATCGAATGTGTATTTTATGCTTTCATTTAAGCTTGCTACCTCTCTGATTAACGTTGAGGTAAGTCCTTTATCCTTCGGGAGACTAAAATTACCTTCAACGCTAAGTCCGAATGGCGCAACCGTTGCTGTGTGGCTTAGGTAGATTGGTTCAGGAAGTCTTTTTGAACCATTGTTTATGTAGATAGCGAAATTCTGCTTGATATTGTTATTGTTGATTTCCGTATCGATCAGTTGGGCATCAATGAATTGGTTTTTTAGTCCAATTAGTGAGCTTTCAACTTCACTGGTCACAGTTTCTGCTGCATTCTTAATCAACATGTTATTGGCAACCAAGGCACCACCACCGATGATCGCTGTACAGCTGATTGCAATTAAAGTTTTTTTCATCTTTGCCTCTGATAAATATAGGAATCAATTAGTTATGCTATTTTATATGAATTCAGTTGCTTTCGCACCATAAACCAATTCTTCCCATTAGCGCTCAACAATTACTTTGTTATACCTGTAGTTATTCATTAAATACTAATTTAGAAAAGTCACTGACACGGAATTGTCCAGAACCTTCATAAGCTGAATTTTCGCCCGTGGCATTTTCTAGTTCAAAAGTCCTCCTTTCCGACTCAGAACCGAACTCTATATGAGTTGTCGGGAGATTTTCTTTTACCCTCCCTACATCAAACGGATCCATAGCTGATCTTCCTAGCGACTTACAACGTAAGAGGCCGATTAAAAGGGAGAAAAAATTATGGCCACCGTTTATGTCAGCATCGGAAGCAACATTAACCGCGAATATCACGTCACAGAATCTCTCAAAGCATTGAATAGCCGCTTTGCACCTCTACACATCTCTAATTTTTACGATTGTGAGCCTGTTGGTTTTGAAGGAGACAACTTCCTAAACCTAGTCGTTGGGTTTGAATGTGACCTTTCTATCGCTGAACTGGCTAAGGTTCTGCATCAAATCGAATTAGAGAATGACCGCAAGCGTGAAACTAAAGAATATGCCTCGCGCACGATGGATATCGATATCCTTCTTTACGGTAACGAAGTAGGCATTATTGATGGAGTAGAACTGCCTCGAGGTGAAATCACCGAGTACGCTTTTGTGCTTCGACCGTTAGTTGATGTTGCCGCGCAAGAACTTCATCCCACTCTAGATATCTCTTTTCAGCATCTCTGGAACAACTTCGATCAGCTGAGTCAGAAAACCGAACTTATACCGTTCGAGGTCAGCTTCACTTAGTCCCTGTAACTGCTTTAAACAGAACGCTTGAGCTTTATTGATCTTTTCTTCTAACAGGCACGTAACTCACTCTACCTTCTAAGGATCGGAAACTGTTATGAATCACAATGCGATTATCACCATCACAAATCTCAGATTAAGAACCTTCATCGGCTTCAACGAAGAAGAAAAAACCAAGCAGCAAGACATCGTCATAAATGCGGAGATCCATTATCCCGCGAACAACCTTTGCCTCTCTGATGATGTGGAGAACGCACTTAACTACAAAAATATCTGCAAAAAAATTATTGAACATGTTGAATCTGGACGGTTTCTGCTTTTAGAAAAGTTAACCAGCGACGTACTCGGTATTTGTATCGACCATTCATGGGTTCGATACGCTCAGGTGAGAATTGACAAGCCTCATGCTCTACGTTTCGCCGATTCCGTCTCGCTCACCCTGAGCTATGAAGCAGAACTTGAAGATTAACTCATAAGGAGCGACTCAATGCTAACCACAGAAGCTGAAAAAGTAAGAGAAGCTTTGCTCGAAAAGGGGCTTGAAACCCCGATGACATCGAGCGAAATGAACCCCGACCAGAAGTACAACCGCATCAAAGGGCTTTTGACGGAAGTTGTCAGTACGCTCGGGCTGGATTTAACCGATGACAGTCTCGCTGAAACACCTCATCGCATTGCAAAGATGTACGTTCACGAGATATTTTCAGGGCTCGACTACAATAACTTCCCCAAAATTAGTGTTATCGACAACAAAATGTCAGTTGATGAAATGGTTAAGGTATCGGATATAGATTTAACTTCGACGTGCGAACATCACTTCATCACCATCGATGGTTTAGCACAAGTGGCTTATATCCCAGAATCCAAGATTCTTGGGCTATCTAAAATAAACCGTATTGTTCGATTCTTTGCTCAGCGTCCGCAGGTTCAAGAACGCCTTACTCAACAAATCCTGGTCGCGATACAGGCTCTGGTTGAAACAGAAAATGTGGCTGTGACGATTAAAGCAACTCACTACTGCGTTAAATCGAGAGGCGTTATGGACGCTAACTCTGAAACCACCACAACCGCGCTTGGTGGCAGTTTCAAAACTAACCCTCAAACTAGAGCTGAGTTTTTACGATGAGTGAAACGATTCTAATAACTGGAGTGGGGAAGCGTTTAGGATTCGCTCTGGCGCAGCAATTTATATCTGACGGATACAAAGTCGTTGGCACTTACCGAAGCGACTATCCCCAGCTGAAAATACTGCGCGACAGTGGAGCCGACTTGCAACAGGTAGATTTTTATCAACAAAGTAGCTTAGAGGGTTTTTTGCATTATGTTGGTCAAGAATATAAGGCGATTCGAGCCATCATCCATAACGCTTCCGACTGGCAACCGGAGAACAAAAAAAATCCCAGTGAAAACGCATTACAAATCATGAACCAGATGATGACGGTTCACGCTACCGTGCCTTATCTGGTTAATTTAATGCTCAAAGACCAATTAATGTCTGGCGATAAAACGTCGGACATCATCCACATCAGTGATTACGTTGCGGAAAAAGGCAGTAAAAAACACATCGCTTACGCGGCCAGTAAAGCCGCACTCAACAACTTGACGCTGTCGTTCTCAGCGATGCTGGCTCCCAAGGTGAAAGTCAATACTCTCTCTCCTGCCATGATCAAATTCAACGAACATGACGACGAGGCGTACAAAACTAAAGCTCTGAAAAAAGCACTGATTCCCGCAGAGGCAGGCTTTGAAGAAGTGATAGATGGCATTAAGTTTGTTTTGGCTAGTCACTATATGACAGGAAGGACTTTGCACCTTGATGGCGGCAGGCACTTGAAGTGAAGTTCATGCGTTGTGATCTTGAGGCAGGATAGTCAACTAATCTATTCGTCTTTCATATCGTCTAACTACATTTTTTTAAGTTGTCCCTCGACACTTTTTGGGTTTTAGACATTAGAACGTGTTTGCATGGGCGACTCACCAAACAACTGCTTGTAGCTTTGGCAAAAATATCCCAGATGAAAAAAACCAAAGTCAAAGGCGATTTCATTGATGCACCGTTGTTCGCTCGGATTTTGCAGAATGCGCCGTACCTGGTTGAGACGTACATTTTGTATAAATTGTTTTGGTGATATGTCACAACAGGACTCAAAGGTGTATTGCAGCGTACGGCGACTGACATAAACCGCATCGCACAGTTCAGACACGGTGACGGGTTTACGGTACTGCGAGTTATCTAGGTACTGCCTAATTCGACGCATTGTGTTCTCACGCTGTGAGGCATTGGTTTTTTGCATATTTTGATTAGACGATTGAGCGAACAATTCGACCAACATATCTTGAACAATGGATTGATGAGTTTGAAAAGACCAGCGAGATTGACTCGGGGAGAGTAGTAAGCTCAAGTAAGCTTTTATTTGTTGGGTGTAGTGTTGAGAGCAACCAAGAAAGTGGCTCTTGCTGTTTAATGATTCAATCTCTAGCTGTTGCTGAATCATTTCAACCAGTGAAGGGCTTATGACTAACCCATAAATAGAAAAGGTTTCTGGCGTAAGTAGCTCAAAATCCGCCCCAGCCTCACGGATCAAAATACTATCAGGATTACCTTGTGCGTAATTGATGTGTAAAGGTCTATCGTTAGCACTGATCCCTAACCAAATCCCTTCATTAATACGACATTGCTGCTTGAGTTTTCGGTTGCTGTCTTCTCGAAATAGGTGCACGTGAGAAAATTTTCGTTCACGGATCTGACCTAGAAAACTTCCTTGACTCAGTTGGTCATATTCTTGCTGCCAGTTAAAGAGGCTGGCTGCCTGCTGATTTGCATCAAATGTGTTGAATGTGCACAAATTAGGTGCATAACGCATCAATTCTTCATCCTTTCTCATCATTCCATGACCTACCCATGTGACCCATATTAGTACAGTGTGTCTTTAAGTTTATGTTTATTAATGCTTTTTTATGTTTGCCGATTCTTGATATTCATTCGGTTCAAAAATCGCTTAATTACTCATATATACAAAAGGTTATTGAGCAAGAACTGAACCAGTTTATGAAGAGGGAATTTATGACAGCAGCTTATCGCCGACAACAAGGGCACCTGGTTTTTAACTTTGAGTCGTTAGCAGATCTGATGGCAAAGGCTACGCCAGAGCGTTCAGGGGATGTTTTGGCTGGTGTATCTGCGACTTCTGCTGCAGAGCGTGTTGTAGCTCAGATGACACTGGCAGACTTGCCCCTAAAGACGTTTTTAAATGAAGCGGTGATCCCTTATGAAAGTGATGAAGTTACTCGTTTAATCATTGATAGCCATGATAGAGAGGCGTTTAAAGCGATTGATCACCTTACAGTGGGAGACTTTCGGAACTGGCTGCTAAGTGATGAAGCCGATAGTCTCACGCTTGCAAAGCTGCGTCCTGGTTTAACTCCAGAAATGGTGGCTGCAGTGAGTAAGATCATGCGTAATCAGGATTTGATCCAAGTCGCCAAAAAATGTCGGGTAGTGACTGCGTTTCGTAACACCATTGGCTTGCCTAGTCGTTTATCCACCCGTTTACAGCCCAATCATCCAACCGATTCTCTCAATGGCATTGCCGCCAGTATTTTTGATGGTTTGATGTATGGCAATGGTGATGCTGTGATCGGCATTAATCCCGCAACAGATAATGTACCACAGGCAATTAAGTTGATGAATCTGATGGAAGAGGTCATTCAACACTACCAGATCCCGACCCAATCTTGCGTATTAACCCATGTTACCAACACGATTGAAGCGATTGAGATGGGCGCTCCGGTGGATCTCGTCTTTCAATCTATTGGTGGCACTCAAGGTACGAACGACACCTTTGGTATTAACCTTTCGATCCTTAAAGAAGCAAACGAAGCGGCGCTTTCGCTGAACCGAGGCACCGTTGGAAGTAACGTCATGTACTTTGAGACAGGGCAAGGAACATCTCTCTCTGCCAATGCTTTTCATGGTGTGGACCAACAAACTTGTGAGACACGGGCTTATGCCGTAGCGCGTCATTTTAATCCATTGTTGGTTAATACCGTGGTCGGCTTTATCGGCCCTGAATATCTCTTTGATGGAAAACAGATTATTCGAGCAGGGCTTGAGGACCATTTTTGTGGCAAATTGCTTGGCCTGCCGATGGGGTGTGATATCTGCTATACCAACCATGCCTATGCCGATCAAAATGATATGGATAACTTACTGACATTGCTCGGTGTCGCTGAGTGCTCGTTCATTATGGGGATTCCGGGTTCCGATGACATCATGCTCAATTATCAAACAACCTCGTTTCATGATGCACTTTATGCACGCAAGGTGTTGGGTTTAAAACCTGCGCCGGAGTTTGAGGAGTGGCTAACTCAGATGCAGATTTTTGATGATGTAAAAGATGTGCGCCTAAATGAACGACTCTCCGGCTCATTTGCTGGCGCTCTAGCACAACTTAATGGAGGCCCCGCACATGGGTAAGGTGGTCTCTATGGCAAAACATTCTGCTTCTAAGTTGGTAACTCAAAACCCTTGGCACGAGCTTAAAGGTTTTACATCGGCACGTATTGCACTGGGTCGAAGTGGAAATAGCGTTCCAACTAAAGAGTTGCTTTCATTTCAACTCGACCATGCACAGGCGATGGATGCCGTTCATTGTGCTTTAGATGTGGATTCATTGGTTGAGCTCATCGCTCAATCAAACTCGGTCATTCAACACACTTCTCAGGCACCAATTAAGGCGCACAGCAAAGCGACAGACAGATTCATGTATTTGCAAAGGCCGGATCTTGGTCGCGAGCTTGATGACGTCTGTTGGAATCAGTTGCAAGCCGTTCTTCATTCAGAGTCTCCCCCGTTTGATCTCGCGATAGTAGTGGCTGATGGCTTGTCTTCAATTGCCATTCAAAATCATGCAAATCCAGTCATTGAGCATCTGCTTTCTTTATTAGGGGAAGACGAAGTGCCGTGGCATGTTGCTCCTATTACTGTTGTGAGGCAGGGCCGAGTGGCAATAGGAGATGATGTTTGCGAGTGCTTACAAGCCAAGATTGTGGTGGTTTTGATTGGTGAACGCCCGGGACTGACCTCTCCAGATAGCATGGGTATGTACCTGACTTGGCAGGCAAGAAGAGGAGCAAAAGACTCTGATAGGAACTGCATTTCTAATATTCGCCCACAGGGGTTGGCTTATGAAGATGCGTGTAAGCGAGCGGTATACCTATTGAAGGAAGCTCGTCGGCTAGAGCTTTCTGGGGTCAACCTTAAAGACCGTTCGAGTATCGAGGAAGAAGGTGGTGAGCAGTTAGAAGACAAGCACACAGGCAATTTTTTAATTGGATAAAAGACAAAAATAGAGGGATTTACAATGTCAGAACATCAGGAATATTTGGCGCAAAGACAACTTAAAAGGGGCACTGCTGGGTGGATTTTGCTAGCAGGGTTAGGCGTTTCATACGTGATCTCTGGTGACTTTGCAGGCTGGAACTTTGGTATCGGTCAAGCTGGTTGGGGAGGCTTTCTTATTGCTGCAATTGCTATGGCGGTGATGTACTTTACCCTTGTCCTTTCTTTGGCGGAGATGTCTGCGGCTATTCCCGCTGCAGGAGGTGGCTATAGTTTTGCTCGACAAGCCATGGGACCAACGGGGGGATTTTTTACCGGCTTATCCGTCTTAATTGAGTATGCCCTTGCACCTGCCGCGATTGTCATTTTTATTGGCTCAGCGGTGAATGAACTAATGGGTATCGATGGTCCTCTTGTTTACGCGATCTTTTATGCCATCTTTATCGGTATTCATATGGCAGGGGTAGGAGAAGCTCTGAAAGTCATGATGGTCATCAGTGGGTTAGCCGTACTAGCAATTCTTATGACAGCAGGCGTATTGGTTAGTGAGTTTGATGCTAATAATCTGTTTGATATCGCTCCGGCAACCGCACAAGCCACAGAACTACTTCCTTTTGGTTGGTATGGTGTATGGGCGGCACTACCGTTTGCAATGTGGCTTTTTCTTGCGGTAGAAGGGGTTCCACTGGCTGCTGAAGAGGCGAAAAACCCGGCCAAGGATGTACCCAAAGGTATTATCGGCGCAATGTTATTCTTACTGGTCACCGCTACCTTAGTCGTTCTGCTGCTTGCGGGCGCTGTGGGTTCTGAAGCGATTGCGAATAGTGCCGTTCCTCTAGTCGATGCCTTGAAGTTGACCGGTAATCCAACCGTTGCAACGGCTGTTAATATACTAGGACTTGCAGGACTTATTGCTTCATTCTTCTCGATTATCTACGGTTATAGCCGCTTAGTGTTTGCATTGTCTCGTGCGGGTTACTTGCCTCAAAGCTTGTCGCTTACAAACAAAAACAAAGTGCCTGCTCGTGCTTTAGTGGTGCCGGGTGTGTTTGGTTTTGCTGTGTCATTGACCGGAGAAGGCGACCTGATCTTGGCGATGGCGGTAGTGGGGGCGACAGTGTCTTATGCATTAATGTCGCTTAGTCATATATTGTTGCGTATCAAGCAACCAGAGCTTCACCGTCCATACAAAACACCGGGTGGCATGCTGACTTCCGGCACTTCACTAGTGCTGTCGCTTATTGCAATGACGGGTGTTTATGCTTTTGACCCATCTGCATTCTTTATGACTATGGGACTCTTTGTGATTGGTGGTGCTTATTATGGCCTATATAGCCGTAATAAATTGGTCGCATCGACCGCTGAGGAAGAGTTTGAGATGCTGTCGGTTGCAGAGAAAGAGCTTGAGGCTACTAATTAGATTCAATTTCTAATGGTATTTAAGGCTCTAGTGCTTTGCTGGAGCCTTTATTACACTACTTGTAGTAACTTGCGTGTAAACCCCAATCGCCATCACCTCTAACGATAAATATTAATTTAGAAATAGTGCTGTTTTAGGATCATTTTCTTGGAACGTTTTTGTCCAGACACTTGTCATGATTTTTTATAACGAGTTAGATTCATAGCGACGAGCCCCGAAGTTCATTGATAGTGAAGTTTTCATCGCGCTAATCATGTCGATTGCCTTTCTCTAAAGATAAGTTGAAATGATGCAAAGGAAGAATTCGGCATAGATTATGAATGGGATTGATCCAGTAGACGGAATATATGATTCACTAGTAATTAGGATGAATTACTGTTCGCATGTGTATATGTAGCCTACTCCAGACTAATTTCCCTCACACCCCAACACTGCGACAAACGCATCCAAATACTTTTCTATAGTTAAATCCGCAGAAACGGGCGGTAGTTCTACAGTAATGCACGGTAGGTTTCTTTCCTGACACCATGTGCCGAATGAGCCTGGGGTTTCGTAATCGACGTCTTCAACGAGCGGCAGGTTGAATTGCTTACCTAGCCAAGTGGTGAGTTCTGATCGATCGGGGTCATCGACCATGGCGAGTGGTTCGTGAAAAGAGATGACGAATTTAGGTTGGCGCTGTTCGATGAGGTTTATGAGCGATTGCACTTCAGGTTCAAGTTGTTCGGCTTGCCCGGTTTTCACTTTTACATCTCTGACTGGTGTGTGGGAGCTCCAGCGATAGACGGTGCCGTTTTCTGTCCAGTTTTGAGTTGGAAAGGCGCGGTTCAGATCGACTTGGTTTGCGTTGGCGCGAGTGCCTAATTGATTGCCATCTGGGTTCATCGACAGAATCACATCGTGTCGCAAGTTGGCGGCTGGCAAGCTTCTCAGCGCACAAGATAATCCCGCAATAGAAGCGGTTTCATCACCGTGTGTGCCTGCTAAGATCAGCCCGCGAGACTCGCTTTCTATTTGCGCGGGGAAATAGAGCATAGGCGCACCCAACACCGATTTCCCATATGACAGCGGCTTTATTGAAAACGCAGCTCTTTCCGTTCTTGGAATTAAACTCACCTTAATCTCCTGATTGATCAAGTACTATCAAGTATTCACTATTGGCTATATTAATCATTAACTAAGTCCATTAGATGAACCCCTTTAAATAAACCATAGCGTCAAAACTCGTCAACCGTCGCATTGTTAATTTTATTACTTGCTTCAAAGATAGGCTAGGAGAGCAAACAAACATGGATTTTAAAAAACATTCAACGGCTTTACTCATTTCATTTTTATTGACCCCTTTTATATCAGTGACTGCCGCTGCTGAAACCTTACCTGCTGGTGTTTCGCTGGCAAAAGACCAACACTTAGTTCGTGCTAATGATGCAGAAGCGGCGACGCTTGACCCTGCGAAAGCAGAAGGCCTGCCAGAAATGCACATTCTACGTGACCTATTTGAAGGTTTAGTGATTCAAGATCGCGATGGCAATATTACTCCAGGTGTCGCGGAATCTTGGGAAACCGAAGACAACCAGACGTTTGTATTCCACCTGCGTAAAGACGCGAAATGGTCGAATGGCGATCCGGTGATGGCCGATGATTTCGTGTATGCGATAAGACGCGCGGTAGACCCTAAAACGGCATCGCCAAATGTGTGGTACCTAAAGCTTACTCAAATCAACAATATCGCTGACGTAGCCGAAGGCAAAAAGCCAGTTGAAGAACTCGGTATTTCCGCTGTCGACAAGCACACGGTGAAGTTCGAACTCGATAGTAAAGTGCCTTACTTTGTGGCGATGACGGGCCACACATCCATGATGCCAGTGCACAAAGCAACCCTAGAAAGTAGTGACAAGCCGTGGAGCGATCCTAAGCAATTTGTTGGTAATGGTGCGTTTGTATTGGACGAGTGGGTGATTAACGAACGCATCGAACTGAAGAAGAATCCTAACTATTGGGCTAGTTCAGATACCAATCTAACCCAAGTGACTTACATCCCGTTTGAGAACCAGAATGCCTCGATTAACCGTTATGCGGTGGGTGAGGTGGATATCACGTCTGATGTGCCGACACACATGGCGCAGCAGCTTAAAACCAAATACCAAGATGCGTTTACCGCGGTGCCTCTGCTATGTACTTACTACTATGCATTCAATACTACACGTCCTCCATTTGATGACGCGCGAGTGCGTAAAGCGGTGTCTTATTCGATGATGCGTGACGTTATCACCAATGGCGTCACTCAGGTGGGTAACCTACCTGCTTATACCTTTGCTCATGAGTACACGGCTGGTTTTGATGCGACACAACCTGAATACAGCACTTGGACTCAGAAAGAACGTGATCAAAAAGCAAAAGAGCTATTGAAAGAAGCGGGATACGATGCAGCTAATCCATTGGATTTCAAGTTGCTCTACAACACCAGTGAGTCGAACAAGTCGATTGCAGTGGCGATCGCTTCCATGCTGAAAGGCAACCTAGGCGCGCAAGTTGAGCTGGAAAACCAAGAGTGGAAGTCTTACCTAGTATCACGTCGCCAAGGTGATTTTGACGTGATGCGTGCTTCTTGGTGTGGTGATTATAATGAAGCATCGACCTTCTTGAGCTTATTGCGTTCTGAATCTTCAGGTAACTTTGCTCGTTACAACAATGACAAGTACGACGCTGCAATGGACAGCGCACTGTCAGCAACCAATGAGCAAGATCGTCAAGGTTTCTATGATCAAGCCGAGCAGTTACTGGCTAAAGATATGCCTATCGCGCCAATTTATTACTACATGCAGGCTCGCCTAGTGCGACCAAGTGTTGGCGGCTTTGCGAAGAACAACGTGGAAGGGCGTATCTATTCTAAGGACCTCTATATCAAAGAGTAATGGCGTTTGATTCACGCGGCGACACACCGCTAAGAACATGAAATAAAGAAAAGGGACGTTGATCATAAATATCTGATCAACGTCCCTTCGTCATTAATCTGTAACGGTAAGCGCAAAAAACTGAAACCTGATTGAAGTATTTTTCACTTTTATTTCAATCAGGTGAAGCCATGTTACCCCCTCTACGTGCTCTTGTTGCGTTCGAAGCTGTTGCTCGTCTTGGTTCCATTGGCGCGGCTGCCCGAGAGCTTTGTGTCACGCAAGCGGCGGTTAGCCAACAGCTCAAAAGTTTAGAAACCTTCCTCGCCTGCCATCCTTTTATAAAAAATACTCTTTTATCAGGCTTAATATTCAGCTGGTGGACTGGCCATCAACTAACCCTTGTCAGAATGTCGATATCGAGCTGACCAACGGCAAGGTCGAAAGCGAAGACACTCATTGCGAGCGATTGTTTCAAGAACATTGGTAACTGGTGTGCAGCCCTTTCAGAGAAATTACGCTCAGCAATTCAGAAGATCAAACTTGAGCAACAACCAACTCTAACAATTAAGTCTAGTTTTGGTATTAGCTTGCTATCAGAAAAGGAAAAGTGGAAAGACTGTGCGATCGCGCGCTTTATCAAGCAAAGCTAAAAGGACGAAATACAATTGTGATTGAAGAGTCATACCCGGCATCAACAAAAGCGATCGGCAGCTCTTAGTTTGACTAAGAGCCAACATCCACACAAATTATTTTTGGCATGTTTAGCCCTAAAAGGCTTTCGTCGTGCAAAGTGATGACGAAAATCGGTAAATAAAAGTCAAAAATAAAAACGCGAGCGGTAGATTGCGATTTATGTTGGTGCTACGTTATGAGCAATTTATAACATATAAGTCATGACACATTAGACTGAGAGATAGCAGCTAACGATGAACAAGACAAAAAGATATCCGGCCAGCATAGTATTCAGCTACCTAATACTTTCATCTTTATGGGTTTTATTTTCTGATCTCGCGGTTGAATCATTATCAAATGACTTGCGTGAACATGCCTTAGCACAGACAGTCAAAGGTCTGGTATTTATCATTCTAACGTCTGCTCTGTTATGGGTAATGGTTCGGAAAAATAATCGCGATTTAGAGAGCGCCAACGATCTTGATAGTGTCACCGGACTTCATAGCCCTTCAGTCTTTTATCGATATTTAAATAAAAGACTGAAAAATTCTCAAGCCAGTGACCATTATGTCCTCTTCTTATTAGACATTGATAACTTCAAATCTGTCGCTGACCAGATCGGATTCGAGAATACTAATTCATTTTTAAAAGATATCGCACGATCTATTGAACTTCCTATAGAGCATCAACCGCTTTCATCACGAGTGCACTCAGATGGCTTCGCGTGCTTGGTTAAACTCAACCACACGGAGCATATTGAATCCTACATTGCCCTCGTACATCGTAGATTTAACCAGTGTGCTTATCGTTATGATATCCACGCCACTTGTTGTATTGGCGCTGCTCTATTCCCCTCGGATGGGAATAATGCCAAGCAACTCATGGCATCTGCTACCCACGCCTTAACTGAAGCAAAGAAAAGCAAGGACACGATTGAATTTCATGACCCAAAACTCACTGAGCTTGAACGTCAACGTCAAGAAATGGTGCAAGAATTACGTAAAGCGATTGATGACAAAGCGATTGATATTGTGTTTCAGCCTAAATTCAACATTGAAAGTAGACTCGTCGCAGGTGTGGAGGTGTTGTCTCGTTGGACGCATGAGCGCTATGGTGTCGTTTCACCGGATATCTTTGTCGCGCTAGCAGAAGAGAATTATTTTTGTCGTGATTTGACTACGTTAGTTCTAGAGAAGACTGCGTCACAACTTAGGGCTAATGGCTTGCTAGGGAATGAGCTTAATAGTGTCTCGGTCAATATTTCAGCGGTAGAGCTAAATAGCGTTGATGACATGAACCATCTGGACGAATATCTACGAAAGGATCCCGAGTTTGCTCGCTTACTTTGTCTGGAAATCACTGAAACCGCTATTTTGAAAGATATAGATCAGTGTGCAATCGCTGTTCAGAAGTTAAAAAAACAAGGGGTGTCCTTTTCGATAGATGATTTTGGTGTTGGCTACACGTCTTTTGGTATATTTAGCAAATTGGATGTAGATGAAATCAAAGTCGATCGCAGTTACATCAGTGGGTTAGAAGATGATTATCGTTCTAGAGCTATAACGTCTGGTATCATTGATATAGCGCGAGGGTTTGGCATTAGTGTTGTGGCTGAAGGGGTTGAAAATGCTCAACAACTGTCAATTTTGAAAACGTTAAATTGCGAACAAGCCCAAGGTTATTATCTGGGCTACCCGATGCCATATAAGCAGTTGAAAGAAAGTCTCACCTCTGAAATAGAACCATGTTCAACAACATAACTTAATACTTTTTCATCTAGGCTACAGAGATACAGATGACTTGTATCGAGAAGGATGCTGTTGGCCTAACTATAAGAAATCCCCATTCGCTGACAAAACGAATGGGGATTTTAGTTACTAGGGGGTAGTAATTTTATCTTCTAACTTGTTTCAGGTTTTAAATAGCCACCATAGTCGCGGCTTTCTTCATTGCTTCTTTGGTTGAACACTCAATCACGTTCGCGTTAGCAAAGCGGTGAGCGTCTTTCACTTGAATATCGTGAGCCAAGATAACCAGCTTCGCGTTCGCCACATCTAGGTCGGTGATGCGGTTCTGAATACCGTTTTGACCTTGAGTTTCTACTTTGATTTTCAGACCCGCTGCCGCACCTGCTTTTTCTAGTGCTTTGGCTGCCATGAAGGTGTGTGCAACACCAGAAGGGCAACATGTTACTGCTACGATGTCGTACTCGCCTTCGCCTGCTACAGGAGCTGCTTGAGCTTGTACTGGTGCTTCAACCATGTCTTCTTCTGTTTCTACCGCTACCGGTTTCCAGAAGCCTACGATAACGGCTGTGGTTAGCGAGCCAAGCGCAATACCGACGACGTACATTGGAATGTTGCTTGATACTGGCGCCGTGATTAGACCGCCCCACGGTGCGTGCAGTAGAACGTCTGTCATGAAGCCGAATACACAGCCCACGATACCACCGGCAACGATTGAAGGAAGTACGCGCATTGGGTCATTCGCTGCAAATGGGATAGCCCCTTCAGAGATACCGATAGAGCCCATGATTGCTGCTGCTTTACCTGCTTCTTGCTCTTGTTTAGAGAACTTGTTTTTGAATAGGAAAGTTGCCAACGCCATGCCTAGAGGTGGAGTACAAATCGCGATGCCAACGCCGCCCATTAGCCAAGGTTGTGTGTCTACTTGAGTTTGAGCAAATAGGGTCGCGACTTTGTTGATAGGGCCGCCCATATCAAACGCCGTCATACCGCCAAGGATTGTGCCCAGAACCATCTTAGATGCACCAGCCATTGAAGCTAGGAACTCGTTCATTGAATACATGAACAGTTTGATTGGCTCACCGATGCCCCACAGTACGATACCTGCAGAGATTAACGTACCTAGAAGCGGGTAGATGAAGTACGCACCTAGAGCCGTCATGTTCGCAGAAAGTGGGATCTTCTTAAGTTGGAACACCACGCCACCGGCGATAAAGCCTGCCACGATACAGCCAAGGAAGCCGCCGCCCATGTCAGCCATGATGCCAGAAGAGATCATCGCAGGTGCTAGTGCTGGTTTATCTGCAATTGAGTAACCAATAAAGCCGCCAAGAATGATTGGGAAAAGAACAAGGCCTTTGATACCGATATTAGAGATGTCTGCCAGCAAGCCGTCTGCTGGTACGGCACCTTTGCCTGATGCCATTACCGCTAACGCCAACAGAACACCACCGGCTACGATGAAAGGCAGCATGTGTGAGGTTCCGAAAAGCAGGTGGCCTTTCATGGTACTAAGGAGTTTTTTAAAGTCGCTACTACTGTTTTTATTATTAGTATTCGTAGCTTGAGTTGTTAGGGTGCTCATAATTTTCTATGCCTTATGAATTAATTAAAATATTAAGGATCTGTTGTTCGTCTTTTGCGTTATGGATATCTTGAATAAATTCATCGCTGAATTTTCCAAATAGTTCTTGTAATACATAAATATGATGGTCAGCACCGTTGTCTGGTGAAGCAATCATAAAAAATACGGTTGGATTAATGCCGTCTTCATCGCCATATTCGATGCCTTCGCACTTTACACCGACAGCGATTGCCGGCTCAGTGACCGCCTTGCTTTTTGAGTGTGGGTAAGCGATGCCGTCCATCGAGGTAATGCTTTGAGATTCACGAATTTCGATGTCTGCCAAGAAGGCTTCTTTATTACTGATTCGGTTGTTCTCAAATAACATGCTTGCCAATTCTTCAAACAGTTCTTTTTTATTATTCGCTTGAAGGTTGTTATTAATTAAGTTGACGTTAGTTAGCTGTGTGATCATTTATTAACTCATTCACTATTGAAGTTCTTGAATTAAAATTAATGGATTAACCCGATTCGCGAAATAGCAAATAAAAGCCCTTCACTGTACATTTGTACCAAGCAAAATTAAGTGTGATTTGCATCATTCATCCAGTGTGAGATGAGTCATATTTAATGGTGTACTTCGGTGTTGAAATAACTTTCTGTAGGAAGAAAAATGCCCCGCAAAGCAGGGCATGATCAGTGTTTGTATCTACTCGGGAGAGCTAACTGTAAGCACGCGCCACGCGTCCAACGCAATCGAGTTTGTAACTCTCAGCGTAAGCGGGAATGAACACCGATTGGCCTTTCTCTATTACGCAGGTTTCACCACATTGATGGGTTAGCACCATGGATTCATCGAGTGGCAGTAGGATCTCGGCACCTTCGGTAGTGATCTTCCTCTGATGTGAGTTTTGCACGATAGAGAACTTAAAATCTTCGACTGGAATTTGATATTCCATCACATCACCTTGCTCAATCGGGCTGAGCAGTAATCTATCCGCAGGCTTTTCATTGAATTGAGTACAAGAGACTAATTCATTGATATCCATGTACTTAGGCGTCAACCCTGCGCGGAGTACATTGTCTGAATTCGCCATCACTTCTAAGCCCGTACCTTTAATGTAAGCGTGAGGTGTCTCGGCATCCAGATACATGGCTTGTCCGGGCTTTAAGGTGAGCACGTTCAATAGCAGCGGAGCAAACAGGCCGACATCCCCTGGATACTGCTGTTCTAATTCTGAAATCAACTGGAACACGGGTGCATCAGAAAGCTTGGCCTTCATCAGCAACATGGTCAGCGCCATGCCTTTTTGTTCACCTTGCAAAGACAATAAGCTCGCGAAGAAGCTGGCTAATCCATTGGGCGTTTGGTCGCCCGCGAGATCGTTAACCATCGAATGAAGCTCTGCAATGTCGAGATAATGGAAGTGTTCAAGGATCTCGTTGATCGACCTAAAGCCATTCATCGCGGTGTAGTCGGTTAATGCATACACCAGCTCCGGCTTGTGGTTGGGATCCTTGTAGTTGCGGTTGCCAGCCGTCATCGGAATGCCTTGCTGCTCTTCAAGAGCATAGCCAGATTCGGCTTGCTGCTTGTTCGGGTGAACTTGAACAGAGAGCGCTTTCTCAGCCGCTAATACCTTAAACAGATACGGAAGTTCACCAAAACGACTTGCGACTTTCTCACTTAGAAACAGGTTTAGGTTCTTGGAAATAAGGTTCGACAACGTGGTTTGCTGACCATTGTCAGTGACCATCGAACAACCATTAGGGTGAGCACCCATCCAGATCTCCGCTTGCGGCTCACCAGACTGGTTATCAGTACCAAACAGTTGGCTGAACGAAGAAGGGCTACCCCATGCGTAGTTCTGAATCACGTTGGTCATAGGGTAGAAAAAACGTTGGACGAACGAATCGTTCGCTAAAGAAAAATCAGACATCGAAATCACCATGAAGGGAAACATGGCTTGAGCTCTACTCGGCTTAATGAAATGCGAGACTAGAGTGGGCTCAAGCCATTGGAGTTGAAATGGCTTAAGCCGCTGCTGTTGCTAGCTTGGCTTTGCGTAGATTTTTAAGTGCGATACAAGTAACCGCAGTTACGCCTGCACCAGACGCCATGCACAACAGTGCTAGCAGTGGGTAGTTCATTGCGCCAAGTAGAGCGACCACTGGACCACCGTGAGCAACACTGTTGGTGATACCAAACGAGAACGCCATTACCGCAGCAGTCATTGAGCCAAGCACGTTGGCTGGGATAACTGACATTGGATCTTGAGCCGCGAATGGAATCGCACCTTCAGAGATACCCACCAAGCCCATCGCGCCTGCTGCTTTACCTGCTTCAATCTCAGAAGATTCGAATAGGTCGAACTTACGGCCAAGTCTGGTTGCGATAGCCATACCAAGGGGAGCGACAGGGATTGCACACGCCATTGCACCCATGAACTGAGTTTGACCGCTGGCAATCATGCCGACTGAGAATAGGAACGCCACCTTGTTGAACGGGCCGCCCATATCAAAGCCGGCCATGCCACCAAGGACAATACCAAGCAGAACCACGTTGCCTGTACTCATGCTGGTTAGCAGTGCAGTAAGAGCATCCATCAGCCCAGCGATAGGTGCGCCAATAACAAAAATGAACAAACCTGCGATGAACAAAGAGCCAGTGATCGGAGCGATCATGATAGGCACAAGCGGTTGAACGAATTTGTGGTAGTTAAACGAAGTAATCCATTTAACGAAGTAACCCACTAATAAACCCGCGATGATTGCGCCAATGAAGCCAGTACCTGCGTCAGCGCCATAGAAAGAACCGTTGTTGGCAATCCAGCCGCCAATCAAGCCAGGGGTTAGAGCAGGGCGGTCAGCAATCGCGTAAGCAATGTAGCCAGCCAAGATTGGGATCATTAGAGTGAAGGCAACCACGCCCACCTCTAGGATTTGGTTCCACATGCTGCCAGCAGGAATTGCCATGCCAGATTCACTCGGCTCACCACCAATGGCTAGTGCTAGGGCAATCAAAAGACCGCCAGTCACCACGAATGGGATCATGTGAGATACGCCATTCATCAAGTAACGGTAAAGGTCTGAACGTGCTTGCGAGGCTTTCTCAGCAACAGATTGATTGGTAGGTGCTTGTTCAGCTTGGTAACTCGGTGCATTGAGAGCTTGCTTAATCAAGCCTTGCGCGTCTTTGATTGGTGCTTTTACGTTGGTGCTGATAACGCGTTTTCCGGCAAAGCGAGCCATGTCTACTTGCTTGTCACAAGCCACGATAATCGCGTCTGCACGTTCGATTTCTTCTTGAGTCGGGCTGTTTTTAACGCCGATAGAGCCGTTAGTTTCGACCTTCACATCGTAGCCAAGAGCCGCCGCGCCTTTCTCTAGCGCTTCAGCTGCCAAATAAGTGTGTGCAACGCCTGCTGGGCAGCCTGTCACACCAATGATGAAGCCTTGTTTCTCAACGTTGGTTTCCGCTTCCGAATGCTCAGGTTTGGTAAGCAGTAGTTCTAATGCTTCTTGTTCAGATTGAGCATTCATGAAGCTTTCGATAAAGCCTTCTTCAATCAGTTTTGAAGAAAGCTCTGCCAGTACTTCGATGTGATGATTATCGCCACCATCGGGAGAGGCAATCATAAAGAACAGTTTTGATGGCTGACCGTCATCCGCGCCGTACTCGATACCCTGTTGATGGACACCGATAACAACCGCAGGTTTGATGACCGCAGCACTTTTCGCGTGTGGCAGAGCAATACCTTCTTCAAATCCGGTATTACCTTGTTCTTCACGAGCCTTAATGTCGGCAAGAAACTGTGCTTTGTCTGAAATTCTGCCTTGTGCATAAAGCACGTCTATCAGCTCTTTGAATACTTCTTCTTTTGAATCAGCGCTAAGCGAAAGCTTAATCAAATCTTGATTGATCAATGTTGTGATCATAATGAACCCCTACTTGTTTTTATTTTGTTAGAGGTATTCTGGAATCTACGGCTTGCCTTCTGTAGTGAAGAAAAAACGCATTTACTGGATGATTGTTGCGTTATAAGTAGAGTGTGATTTTGATCGTTTAGTGGCGCGTTTTTCGGCCTCTATTGACATAGGTTGAGCCTGCTTGAGGCTTTTATTTGCATGGGGTTCGGCGTGTAGAGTTATCGAAGGAACAATGTGCTATATCAGGTTTTTGACTGGAGATTTATTTCCACTACTGGATTTTTGTAACCTAGATCTCAAATTGTGATTTTGCTCAATAGCGCTATGTTTCACTAAGGAGTATATCTATTCCCGTAGCGTTATTGCTGCTTTTAAGAGTTCGAATAAATGATATTTCATGACCTAATCTCGTCGGTATTAAATGAGCGAGAACCATTTCATAACATCTGGTTTGCGGGGGATTTTCACACGCCTTCAGCATGCAGTTATCAGGTGAACTTTCCACGCTTAGAGCTGGTGCTCGACGGAGAGTATGTCAATGAGATGGAGAGTCATGATCGTAAGATCACCAACGTTGTCGCGAAAGCGGGCGATGCGATTTTCATCCCGCCGAACTGCTGGAACAAACCCAACTGGGATACTGACTGCTCGGTGTTGAGCATGTTGTTTGGTCGCCGTCAGCTTGGCTTAAGTTTGGTGAGTAAGCGCAAAGGGGAAGAGAGTTTTTACGATATTCAAAAGCACAGTATTCAGACTCGCTCTGGGTTTGCGATTGATAACATTTTGGAGGCGCTCAGCTCGTTAGCGCGCGAGAGTAACAAGCAGCCTATGGATGAACTGTTACTACAAGCGCTGCTGCAATACAGTAAGACCATGTTGGATGCACCTGTCGAGAAATCTCACAGCCGAGTACAGGATGTGTATCAGGGGATTTGCATCTACATTCAAGAGAACTTCCACCGCCAGATCACTCGAGATAGCATCGCCTCACGCTTTAGTATTTCATCTAACCATTTGTCACGAATGTTCCGCCAACAAGGCCATATGACGCTGGCCGAGTACATCACGCGCGTGCGAGTCGATCGTGCCAAGTTCATGCTTAAGAAGTACAACTTCAAGCTCAATGAAGTGGCATTACGTTGCGGCTTTAAGGATGTGAACTACTTCTGTCGAGTTTTCAAAAACCGCACCGGAAGAACCCCGACTGAATATCGTGGTTCAATCTAATATCCCTTCAAATTGCCATTTTTGACCAGAGCTTATACGACCGAAATTTGTATGACTAGATCACCACAGTGAGCTCTGTGTTGTGGTGATCAATTTGCTTTGTGTTTTCCTCTGCTGTTTATTTCTATACCTTATTTCCAAACCTATCTTTAGGCACGTTCTCTATTTATCCCGTTTCACTAAATAAACCCAATTAATAACATTAAGGCTTCGCTTTGCGAGTTGCTTATTGTTTTTCGTTGCCTGTTTATTGAATTAAACGTGTGAGAGTTGATGTATTAACGCGATGCATTTAATGGATGATAAGTAAATTAAAAACCACTTATCGAGACGATAAAATCTTGTTGTTATTGTCCGGCTTACTGATTTAAATGTTTTTAAGTTATTGATTTTAAATGCTTACTTCGCTTCGGCTTATTCTTTGTTTACTAACGTGTAATTCATGTCTCGAAATCAAATATTCAGGTTTATACGCCCCATCACAACCTTGACTTATAATACTACAAATTAAAAATTCTATAGATAATATGATCTTCAGATATTCATCATAAAGAAGACTTATACATGGAACTCAATACTCTGATCGTAGGAATTTATTTCCTTTTCCTTATAGCAATAGGTTGGATGTTTAGAACGTTCACCAGTACAACCAGTGATTATTTCCGCGGGGGCGGTAACATGCTTTGGTGGATGGTTGGCGCGACTGCGTTTATGACACAGTTCAGTGCTTGGACCTTCACTGGCGCAGCGGGTAAAGCGTATGCCGATGGTATGGCTGTCGCGGTTATCTTCTTAGCGAACGCATTTGGTTACCTGATGAACTACCTGTACTTCGCTCCGAAATTCCGTCAACTGCGTGTGGTAACGCCAATTGACGCGATTCGTATGCGTTTTGGTAGCTTCAACGAACAAGTATTTACTTGGTCTGGCATGCCGAACAGTATTGTTTCTGCAGGTATCTGGCTGAACGGTTTGGCGATCATCGCATCGGGCATCTTTGGCTTCGACATGACGACAACCATCGTTCTGACTGGTCTTGTTGTACTTGTTATGTCGGTGACAGGCGGTTCTTGGGCGGTTATCGCGTCTGACTTCATGCAGATGGTTATTATCATGGCGGTAACCGTAACGTGTGCTGCAGTGGCTATCGTACAAGGTGGTGGCGTTACTGAAATCATCAACGATTTCCCTGTAGCAGAAGGCGCATCATTCGTTTCTGGTAACAATCTGAACTACGTAAGCATCTTCGGAATTTGGGCATTCTTCATCTTCTTCAAACAGTTCAGTATCACCAACAACATGTTGAACTCTTACCGTTACCTAGCGGCAAAAGACTCAAAGAACGCGAAGAAAGCGGCACTGTTGGCATGTATTCTGATGACCATCGGTCCAATCATTTGGTTCATGCCACCTTGGTTCGTTGCAGGACAAGGCGTTGACCTTGCAGCACATTACCCAGACGCAGGCTCTAAAGCAGGCGACTTCGCTTACCTTTACTTCGTAGAGCAATACATGCCAGCGGGTATGGTGGGGCTTCTAATCGCAGCGATGTTTGCGGCAACTATGTCTTCTATGGACTCAGGCTTAAACCGTAACTCTGGTATCTTTGTAATCAACTTCTATCAACCGATTCTTCGTCCAAACGCGACAGAGAAAGAGCTGATGATTGTGTCTAAGTTGATGTCTACCTTCTTCGGTCTAGCTATCATCCTTATCGCGCTGTTTATCAATTCGCTAAAAGGCTTGAGCTTGTTCGACACCATGATGTACGTGGGTGCACTTATTGGCTTCCCAATGACCATTCCAGCATTCTGTGGCTTCTTCCTTAAGAAGACTCCGGACTGGGCAGGTTGGGGTACGCTAGTGGTCGGTGCGATTGTGTCTTACATCGTTGGTTTCGTGATTACCGCTGAAATGCTACAAAACTTGTTCAACCTAGAGCCTCTAACAGGCCGCGAATGGTCTGACTTGAAAGTTGCAGTAGGTCTGATTGCGCACCTAGTGTTTACTGGCGGCTTCTTTGTTCTTTCGACATTGTTCTACAAACCACTAGAAGCGTCTCGTCAGAAAGATGTTGATACCTTCTTCAACAACCTTGCGACACCATTGGTTTCTGAATCAACAGCACAGAAGAAACTGGACAACAAACAACGTCACATGCTGGGCTCACTGATCGCAGTGTCTGGTGTGGCAGTGATGGCGATGTTTGCTCTACCGAACCCATTCTGGGGAAGAATGATGTTCGTACTGTGTGGCGGTATCGTATTCGTAGTTGGTTTGCTGTTGGTGAAAGCTGTAGACGACTCGGTTGAGGATGCGAAACAAGCGAAAAAAACAGCTTAAGTTAGCTAACCAGTTAAACAAGTAATTAAACATAAAACGGCTGAGCTCTAATGCTCAGCCGTTTTTTATTGTATGAGAAAATGAGCTTATAACGATTGGATAGGTGTCACAACAGGGGATTAATGGATGCTTTGAGTTTGACCAGAAGAGATGAATTAGATAAGGCGTGACGAGATGTACATCAACAAGGCTTGTAGGTCGACACTGCTTCGAGTCTTTTGCAGACGCTCATTGACCTGATCGTGAAGCAGGTTTCTGGTTAGGTTGGTCGCCGCGACAATGTGTTCACGCTGTGGCTTGGTTGGCAGAACAAGAGCAATGGCTACATGCACTTCGCCGATACGTGATGCCCAGTCAATCGGGTCGTCACTGACGATAACCGCAATCGAGAGATCTTGAGTCGATTCAAACATCACATGCGGCAGTGCAATACCCGGTGACACGCAGGTTGAAGAGCGTTCCTCCCGCTTAATAAATGCCAGAATCAGTTCATCTGGATCTTCTGGATAAACAAGGTGAGCGAGCCCTTTTAAGCACTCAAATTTGGTCAGTTGGGTTTGCGCCTTAGCGTGGTGCCATTTGATGTCACAAGGCGGGCATATTTGTGGCATTCGCTGGATTAAATCTTTAGAGAATTCATGGTTCACTTGTGAGCCAACCATGTCGTAATGCTCAGCAATTACATCTTTGAGAACGAAACAGGCCAGCTCCGCATCAATCCCAACCGCGGTTATCTGACACAAATCACCACGAAGTAAACCTACTTGCAGCATCGCAACGGATTTGGAGAGATCAGCGGTTCGATTTTGAGTGATGTTGATAATGCGGATGTTGCTTTTGAACTTCTTCGCTAAGCGAGTCAGCGGCTGTGCGACATGTGAGTTCGCGGCAGGATCGTTAACGAAGAAGGTGATCTGGTATTCGTTCATCAAAAGCTTAAGTTCGACAATGCTTAATAAAAACTTTATCGACACTCAACAACACCTCTTCCATTGGAACAAATACGGTTTTAGCTGGGTCAAATCGGCTTAGTTGTCCGATGTCGATATCAGAGACGATCAACACCTTGTCTGCGAGGGTAATATCTTGGGCTGTCAGTAAGTTTTCAATACCCATAGCGCCTTGCGTCTCAACCTTGATTGAAACGTTGAACTTAGGGGCTGTTTTATTTAGAGCATCAGCTGCCATATAGGTGTGCGCAATGCCTGTAGGGCACGCAGTTACCGCTACAATTCTCATTATTATTCTCGGCTTAATCTCGTCCCTGTTACGTTACAAAAGCTACCTTTCAGAAGCTACCTTGGAAAAGCTATCTTGTATGGGAACTTCAGTATAGAAAGCTCGCATAGAGGAGGGACGATATGTTTATGGGTTCTGGGGATTTTATGGATTGCCGTTTTTTATTCCAAGGTGAAAGTCACACTCTGAGCTCTTGGTTACAATAATCCAGTTAATGCACCTTTCGTCCTATATATTGAGTGCCTTCACACCGTTAATCTTTTCATCTTATTAACCTTATTCCTAGGTTAACAGACACTAATTACTTCAGTCTGAATGCAGGCGAGGCAGAGCAACATATGGATATCACCAATATTATCGAGCCCGAGATTATCTGCTTGGAACTACAAGCAGACTCTAAACAGGCGGTATTTGAAGAGCTTGTCGAACTGCTCGACCGTGCCGGTAAGCTCTCTAATAAAAGTGTATTCCTTGATGATATCTGGAAGCGTGAAGCCATTGGTAATACGGGCTTTGATGATGGTATTGCGATTCCACATGCGAAAAGTACTGCCGTCGCTAAACCTGCTGTCGCAGTAGGCATTAGCCGAACGGGCATTGATTATGGTGCTGATGGCGGTGAACTCTCCGATGTGTTCTTTATGCTCGCTTCACCAGACAACAACGACGACCATCATATCGAGGTACTGGCTCAGATTTCGACCAGACTTATCGAAGATGGCTTTGTTACAAAATTAAAGGCAGTCGAGTCGGTCGAAGAGGCTCAAGAGCTGTTTCTCGAAGCCAATTCAGATTCCTTCGACAGCTACGCTTCTAGCCATCATGAAGTGTATGTCGAGCCACTCAGCCCTTGGGCACAATCTCTTAATCGCCTTAAAGAACACTTGTTATACGGCACCTCACATATGATTCCATTCGTGGTCGCGGGTGGTGTGCTTTTGTCTTTATCGGTAATGATGTCGGGTCATGGCGCAGTGCCTGAGAGTGGCGTTCTGGCTGACATCGCACAAATGGGCATCGCGGGTTTGACTTTGTTTACTGCGGTGCTCGGTGGTTACATCGCGTATTCAATGGCTGACAAACCGGGTTTAGCGCCCGGTATGATTGGTTCTTGGGTTGCGGTGAATCAATACAATACCGGCTTTCTCGGTGCAATTGTGGTCGGTTTCTTCGCTGGTTTTGTGGTGAATCTACTTAAGAAGATCAAACTACCAGACAGCATGATCTCGCTGAGCTCTATCTTCATCTATCCATTAGTCGGCACCTTCGTGACCTGTGGTGCGGTGATGTGGGTGATTGGCTCTCCGATAGCTCAAGTAATGCTTGAGATGAACCAAATGCTCACGGGCATGGCAGGCTCCGGAAAAATGGTATTGGGCAGTATTTTAGGTGCAATGACGGCCTTTGATATGGGCGGCCCGATCAATAAAGTAGCAACGCTGTTTGCCCAAACTCAGGTGAATACTCAACCATGGTTGATGGGCGGTGTTGGTATTGCGATTTGTACACCACCACTAGGCATGGCACTGGCGACTTTCTTATCGCCAAAGAAATTCAAAAGAGACGAACGTGAAGCAGGTAAAGCGGCGGGCATCATGGGCATGATTGGCATCAGTGAAGGCGCGATTCCTTTTGCTGCCGCCGACCCTGCGCGAGTGCTGCCTGCTGTGGTTGCTGGTGGCATTGTCGGTAATGTGGTTGGTTTTATGTTCCATGTGGTAAACCATGCACCATGGGGCGGTTGGATTGTTCTGCCTGTGGTTGATGGCAAACTTGGCTACATTATTGGCACACTTGCGGGGGCGCTAACCACGGCATTCATCGTGATACTGCTTAAAAAGAATGTGGTAGAAGGTGACGAACTTTCTTATCAGTCTGCAGGTGGTTCGGTAACAGAAGAAGGGCAAGCGGATGTGTTGGCGATCACTTCGTGCCCGTCTGGTGTTGCTCATACTTTCTTGGCGGCTAAGTCTTTAGAAAAGGCGGCGCATCATCTTGGGGTTCGGATTAAAGTCGAAACCCAAGGTGCCAACGGAATAGGTAATCGCATTACCCAGAAAGACATTGAAAGGGCGAGGTTGGTGATCTTTGCTCACGATGTGGCGATTAAAGAAGTTGAACGCTTTGCGAACGTGAAAACCTTGGATGTCAGTACTAAGGAAGCAATGCTTAATGCTCAGGCGTTGATCATGAGAAAGGTGTAACTCTTTAAACCGCAAAGTTTATCATCTATAAAGTTAACTAGATCAAAACTAAAAAGACTCCGCTCAGACCTGTTAAGGCGAAAGTGGAGTCTTTTTGTATTGTGCCCAATCAGTCAGGTCAAACGCTAAAAAGGGTGGTACTTAAATACGTCTTCAACCATTGAGTTGAGTAAATCGATATCGTCACAGGTTTTGGCGTAGGTACGCAGGCCTGCGATTTGAACCTGAACATGACGAGCAAGCTGAGTCGGTTCACGCTCTTTGCTTATCTCACCCAATTCTTGTGATTCTGCGATCAGCTTAGCGAACTCACCTTCCATGATTTTGAGTGATTTCTTTGCTTCTTCTAATAATTCGGCGTGTTCATCAGTCAGTTCTGCTACCGTTTTTGCCAGCATACACATGCCATTTGGCGAACTTTGTTTTGAGTCGACCACAGCACGTTTGACGAAGCTTTCGAGCGCTTTGATTGGAGAGTCTGTTTCACTGCGGAAGCGGTTCAGATTCAGGATGCCAAGTTCGGTATAGCGAGCAAGCGTCTCTTTAAACAAACCTTCTTTGCTGCCGAACGTCGCGTAGATGCTGCCCGGACGCATATCAATCACGTCTTGCAGGTTGCGCATAGAAGTCGCATGAAAGCCCTTTTCCCAATACAGGTTCGTTGCTTTATCTACTACGTCTTGTCTATCGAACTTAGCGGTCTTAGCCATAACATCTACTTCATTAATCTGAACATATGTTCAATATTTTATGCTGAACGCCCGTTCTAGTAAAGGTGTGTTTAGCTGCTTTGCGCAGGCTTAGAACATCAAAGAGTTAATAAAACATCCAGATCATCAGGAAATAATCTTAATCATCAATAACTTCTACGGTCTTGTGCTGAGCGCCGTAGTAGGTGCCTTCATCGATGGTGTACATCAATGTTGCTTCGCACTCTGGACAATCGAATTCCTCATTGGGTTCAATAGCCGCTTCTTCTACCCATTCCCAACCGATATGTTCTTCGCAAGCGGGACAATCCATACAATATCTCTCAGTTGTTGTCGCATATTTATTGCGAATCTCTACTTTGATAATTCGGCATTATACATATTTAGTTAACGAGGAATAGACAGTTAATCAGCGCAGAATAGGGAGTTGATTAGTTGTGAATCAATCGCTGGTGAGCGTTGAATCTATAGTTAGTTCTGAATATATCGTTTTCTCTGAGCACATAATTGGTGCAGGCCTACCCCTTTTGGGTAGTTAAAGTGTGTCAGATTTCAGTCGCTTACGTCAATAAAATGTTGTCGCATGTGTTTTGGGTATCGTTAGGTCGCTTAGCTAACAGTTTTATCGGTAAATCAATGAATTTTGTAAGGTTAAATGTTACCTTCATCGCATCGCGATCTGTGTGGCACGGTAATTGATGCACATTGATCAAGTTGAATAATTATACAGTCACAATTGAGGCGCATCTTATTAAGGGTGTGCGAGTTAGATGACTGAAAAGATTTGTTAGCTGCTAGGGAAATGATAATGAAATTAACCGATATGTCTTTTAAGCAAAAAATCATCGCTTTGCTTATTTTACCGATCTTGGGATTTCTATGGCTTAGCGTTTCTGCGATTTCAAAAGGCGTAGAAACCACCAGTGAATTGTCTTCATTAAACCAACTTACCCGTTTGTCGGTTGTGTACAGTGAACTTGTGCATGAGTTACAAAAAGAGCGTGGAATGACGGCTGGGTTTATCGGCTCACAGGGCACTAAGTTTGTCAGTGAACTACGTGCACAAAGAGCCAGTGCAGATAATAGACGTAATCTGAAAACCGAATACTGGCAATCTGCTGAAATCGATTTACCGCAGATCACTCGGCTGAACACTGAAATAAGCCAAAGCCTAAATCAAATTACTTCTATTCGAAATCGAGTGGATTCTCAATCGATTCCTCTGTCTGAAGCTTTGGGTTACTACACCAAACTGAATGCAAAGCTGCTGAGCGTATCGGCGTTAATTGCTGAGCTTAGCTCTGATGCTGCCATCACCACTGAAACCATCGCTTACTACAACTTTTTACAAGGTAAAGAGCGAGCGGGTATCGAGCGTGCTGTCCTAAATAATACCTTCTCTAAAAATGAATTTGGCCCAGGCATGTTGGTTAAATTCATCTCTTTGGTGACTGAGCAAAATACCTATTTCTCAAACTTTGAGGTATTGAGTAACCCAGCTAACGTTCGTTTCTTTGAACAGCAATTGAATGATCGTTCGGTGGCAGAAGTAGAAAAGCTTCGTGGTTTGGCTGAATCTAAGATGAGCGGTTTTGATGTTGATCCTGTGTACTGGTTCTCGCAATCTACCGCTCGTATTGTTCAGCTAAAGAAAACAGAAAACCGCCTAGCAGAGTCGCTTATCGCACTGACAGAGAAAAAAATGTCAGAGGCGCAGTCTGCGATGATGATGAGTATTGGTCTGTTTGCTTTGATAACCTTGTTCGCGACCTTCGTGAGCTATAAGGCGATCAGCGACCTGACGATGAGAGTAAAAGATCTTACAGTGATGTTGTCTAAGGTTCGTAATGACAACGACTTAACAGTTCGCGCTAAGTTCGTTGGCAACAGCGAGCTTGGACAGATCTCTTCGGCACTCAACGAAACGCTAGAGAAGTTTTCAAACGTTATCGACAACCTGTCTCAGTCGAGTCTGACCTTAGCTTCAGCCGCTGAAGAAACCTCACAAACCTGTCACTACAATTCGAACACGCTAGTGCAACAACAAGACCAAATTGGCTTGGTTGCGACGGCGACAGAAGAGTTATCAGCAACGGTAAATGAGGTGGCGGCTAAAACTCAGCAGACAGCAAGTTCCGCTAAACTGGTCGATGAGCAGTCTCAAGAAGGTTTGAGTACGGTTCAAAACTCTTACCACTCTATCGAAAAACTGGCATCTGAAATTAATGATCTAGCGGAAAAGATCACGCACTTACACGAGAGCAGTAATAACATCAACAGTGTGATTGATGTGATTAAGTCCGTCGCTGAACAGACTAACTTGTTAGCATTGAACGCGGCAATTGAAGCGGCAAGAGCGGGTGAGCAAGGTCGTGGATTTGCGGTAGTGGCTGATGAAGTTCGCACGTTAGCACAGCGTACTCAGCAGTCGACAGCTGAAATTGAAGGTTTCATCAGCTCGTTACAGTCTGATGTGCAAACCGCGTTTAATGTGATTGATAACAGTCAGAAGATGTCGTCTAAAGCGGTTGAGGATTCAAAAGAGGTGGAACACACCTTACAAGGTATCTCAGCATCGGTGAGCGAGATCTTTAGCATGACTGAGCAGATCGCAACCGCTACCGAAGAGCAAGCGGTAGTGACTCAAGATATTGCTCAAAACGTCATGGCAGTAGAGCAGAAGTCGACAGAATCTACGACAGGTGCAACGCAAATAGCTGCAACAGCCAAAGAACAAGCTCAGTTAGCAGCTTCATTGAAAGATATTGCGAGTACGTTTAAGAGCTAACTAGCAAGCACTCCAATAAGAAGTAAAATGCCCGTTAGTCTCTACTTTTAATAGCAGGACTAACGGGCTATTTGTATCTGCTGTCTTCTAAATGGCAACAGATAGTCCATTCAATGGTGATCTACCCCATAAACCAAGACACGAAAATCAACGCACCAAAACCAAATGTCGCCATTAATGCCGTGTCGCCACCGGCTGCTGTGTAGCTGCCTTCGGTTTGTAGGTGAGGGAAGTCAGGTCTGCGAACCTTAACTACCATTGCGAGTGGGCCCCAGATAGCTAGGAACACCAGCACCATACCTGCATAGTCCAGCATGCTTACAAACTGGCTAGCGAACAGCTCAGCTAATACCAAAGGTAAGATGAAGGTTAGCGCATAAGCCAACGCTTTGTTGTTGGTCACCGCATCTTTGTTTTGGTCGTAAAGCGCCATCGACACGCCGAGGAAAGAAGTCACCAAGGCCAGAGCAGAGAACAGAGCGATCACCACTTTCAACCAAGCAGATTGGCCGCTGAACGCAGAGATCAACTCAGAGATATTGTGGAACTGGCTGATCGCGTCTGTGCCGAGGTTGCCGATAATCGCGAATAACCAAGTCAGGTAGCAAATTAATGGAATCACTGAGCCAAGCAGAATCATATTGCGGATCTGCTTTTGAGTCGCTTCACGGTTGTAGATCACCAGTGATGGGATCACCACCATAGAGGCAAAGCTGGTAAAGATAACCGCGCTGTATTGCACCACATCATTGGCTGTGTATTGGCTGGTTTGAGTAAGGTAATCAAGGCGAATGTTGCTAAACAACGACGCGATAACAATAAACAGCATCACCACCATCATGATGAATAAGCCACGATTAAGTTTGTCTATGTAAGACTTGCCCGCCACTACAATTACACCCGTTAATAGGCTAAAAGCTGTGTAAGCTGCAGAGGTCGATACATCAATACCAACATCGAGCAGTAGCTTGTGGATGATGTCACCGACACCCAAGATATAAGCGATGAGCATGCACACCAGCAGTAGGTAAAAAAGTGCATTGATAAAGTGTTTACCTTTGCTGCCCAGAGTGAGGTAAGCAACACTGCTCATGCCACTGTTGTCTTTGGTTTTAGTACACGCTTCTGCCAGTAGGAGTGCAGAGTAAGTGGTGCCGATAAAGATAAGTAGCATCAGCACTGAGCTGATCATGAAGCCAAATTGAGCCAACACCATGGGAATAGCAAGCATGCCAGCCCCTAATGCAGTTCCTGACAGAATCAAAGAACTGCCGAATAATTTCATATTCAAGAAAGCAACCTCAAAGTATCCAATTAATTTTTTGTTGGATTGTAAATATTTGTTGCCAAGCCTAACAAATTACTCAGTAAAGTTAGGGGTTAATTTCTAATAAATTTTGAATTTTTCTAAAAAATTTAAGCAGGAATTTCTGGTGTATATGTGTGGTTGATTTAAGTATTCACTCGGTGAGTTTATTTATCGTTTAGTTAACGTTCGTCCATTATTGAATGATTTAGAAATTGGCAAAATTCAGTTAAAAAGAAGTATGTTTATGAGCTAATTGTTTTCAATTCATCAAGTTTAATACTTCTCCTTTCCTGAATCCCGTTCAGGCAATGTCGATGACTAACCGTTCTATGGGTAAAAGACACGCTCAGATCGCTTTATCAATTTGAAGGTAAATAGGTAAAGAACGAGAAAAGTGTCGAAAATTCTGTTGACCTGATTACAACTTCATAGTTTATCTTTACTACTGAAATGAGGGAGAAGTGGATGTATCGCATATCTGAATTAGCGGAGCTCGTTGGCCTGAGCCGTTCAACGCTTTTGTACTATGGAAAGTTGGGTTTGATAGAAGCTCAACGCACCAATAATGGTTATCGAAGTTATTCCGAACGCGACTTGCAGCGTGTGAAATTGTTGCAGCAGTTACAAGCGGGTGGACTGACGTTGAAAGAGTGTCAGGCGTGTTTGGATGCCAAGGTTGACCGCTCCTTGTTACAAAACCGACTCGAACAATTGGACGAAGAGATCGCTCAGAAACAGCGTTCGAGAGATCTTTTATCGGCCTTGTTAGGCGAGAGTGGTTTGCAAGATTGGCATGAATCGATGGACAAGGTGGCGCCTGATGCGCATCTCGATTGGCTCATTAAGCAAGGCTTTGATGAGAAGCAAGCACTGCGACTGAAATGGCTTTCAAAAGACATGAACGATCATGACCAGTACATGGCGGATTTTGAGGTGATCTTTGAGGGTTTACAGCGTTTAGGGCCAGGAACAGCGGAAGATACTTTAGCGGCGTTGGTACACGTTTCGGTTTCTCCTAAACGTGTGCTTGAGATCGGTTGTGGTAAAGGTATTGCCACCTCTGTGTTAGCGAAAGCCTTAGTAGAACATCAAGTGGATGTGCAAATAACGGCGGTAGATAATGATCAACCGAGTTTAGATGTTCTGACTCAGCAAGCACAGGTTCTTGGCTTAGAAAGCAACGTCAAAACCGTATGCGCGAGCATGATGGATCTGCCGTTTGAAGCTAAGTCGTTTGACCTAATTTGGTCGGAAGGCAGCGCTTACATCATGGGTGTTGAAAAGGCGCTAAAGCAGTGGCGAAATTTACTCAGTGATGACGGCATATTGGTCGTTAATGATTTGGTGTGGAATACCGAACAACCTAACGAATCGAGCAAAGCGTTCTGGCAGAAAGAGTACCCGGACATGACGACGGTTTCCGAGCGTATTAAACAGGCAAAAGCAGCGGGTTATGAAGTTTTGGATCACTTTGCAATGAGTGACGCTGGTTGGCTTGCGTATTACCAGCCCTTTCAAAAGCGAATAGAAGCGCTTAAAGCAACGATGCCGAACTCAAAAGCGCTCGTCGATTGCGACAATGAAGTTAAACAATTTTTCGATAGCAGCACATCAAAGAACGGTTTGGGTCAAGAGCCTTCGAAAGGTTCTGAACAACGTGATTTTGATTATCAGTTCTTTGTGCTCAAGAAATTAAAGTAAATGAGTAACACCATGAAATTTAGGCAATATAATTCAAATGAAATCGAAACGATCACTCAAGTTTTCACTCAAACCTTTACGGATTCAGAAGGTGAGAACGAAGGTAAAACTTTGGGTGAGCTTGCCAACGATCTTTTAACGACCACAGCTCCGACAGAGCTATTTTGCTTTGTTGTTGAAGATGATTCTAGTGAGTCGGATGCGGATAGTACGATTGTAGGCTCGATTATCTTTACGTCGCTTTCATTTGACGATGAAACCAAGGCATATTTGCTTTCGCCAGTCGCGGTGAGCACTCAGGTACAAAAGCGTGGTATTGGTCAGCGCCTGATTAACTCCGGTTTGCAGCTCCTAAAAGAGCAGGGTATTGAGCTTGCAGTGACGTACGGTGATCCTAACTACTATTCAAAAGTGGGCTTTGAGCAAATTACCGTTGAGCAAATCCCTGCGCCCTTTGAATTGAGTTTCTCTCACGGTTGGTTGGCTCAATCGTTGACTGGTGGTGAAATTAAAGTAACAAGTGGCAAGTCGAGCTGTGTTAAAGGCTTGGCCCACGCAGAATATTGGTAGCCGCTTGCAAAAAAATTGAGAAAAAGAGAAAGCCCATCAGGTGTTGCCTGTTGGGCTTTCTTGTTATGAACGAAGACATTCTTCTGGCTTCAATGTATAAATTGAACAACTGTTCAAAATAACACTTGAACGATCGTTCTTGTTTGATCTATATTGTTTTTACACCAACGGAGAACATTCATTAATTGCTCCGTGATTGAATAACTTTAGAACCGAAAATTGATAGGGATAGAGCAATGAGCAACTTCAAAATTCACTCAGTAGAATCCGCGCCAGAGCAAAGCCAACCTATTCTTGAGGGCGCTAAAAAGCAGATGGGCAGAGTGCCGGGCTTGTTTGGTGTGTTGGCTGAATCTCCAAACACACTTAAGGCTTACACTCAGCTTCATCAGGCGTTTAGTGACTCATCTTTCGATGCTGAAGAGCTAACGGTTGTTTGGCAAACCATCAACGTTGAACACGAATGCCACTACTGCGTTCCTGCACACACTGGCATTGCACATTCAATGAAGGTTGATCCTGCAATCACCGAAGCACTGCGTAATCGCACAGCTTTACCCACTGAAAAGCTGCAAGCCCTGCATGATTTTACGCTGAGCATGGTACGTAACCGCGGCAATGTGCCTGAAAGTGAAATGGCAGCATTTTTCGAAGCGGGCTACGGTCAGCAACAAGTGCTAGAAGTGATTCTTGGCCTGTCTCAGAAAGTGATCAGTAATTACGTAAACCACGTTGCTAAAACGCCAGTCGACAAAGTTTTTGAACAGTTCGCTTGGCAAGGGTAATCGTATTTAACTAACCATCGTATTTAAGCAACTCAAGATATGATAATGATGAAAGCCCCACTCAGTTGAATGGGGCTTTGTTGTTTTGGTCTAAATGGTAATTAGAAAGGTAACCTAACGCACGTGCTTAGCGATTATCTTCGCTAGTGTCACAACCCCTTCTTTCCACTCTTTGCTCTCTTCAATGTTGGCAACAGTAAAGCGCAAGCAGTGTTTATATTGGTCGTTGGTGCCAAATACTGTTCCGGGTAAAATCCCCAACTTATGCTTTAAACAGTCTTGATAGACCGCGTAGCTATCGACCGATTCAGGCAGTGTTATCCAGTTTAAAAAAGAGCCTTCCGGTTTTGATAGGTGGTATTGCCCGACAAGGTGTGGGTGGCTATCTAGTGCTTGTATTAACAGGCTTTGGAATTGCTTTTGGTTGGTTTGGTAGAGCCGTTTCATTTTGGATAAGTGGCTGCGATATTTACCGGTAGTGAGGAATTGCCCCACCGCGGATTGCATCAGGTTTGAGCTGCCCATGTTGTCGCATAAAAGGTACTTTTCGACTAAAGGTTGGTAGCGACCCGATAGTAACCAGCCGATTCGCAAGCGTGAGTCTAAGGTTTTAGACAATGAATTGACGTAGATGACTCTATCTTGGTCATCAAGCTCTTTGAGGCTAGCGATTGGTGTATCGAATGCCAAGCTACCGAACACATCGTCTTCGATAATTGGCAAACATCCGGTGATCTCCAGTAATGCTTTTCGATTCGCCAATGGCATTCTTGAGCCGGTTGGGTTGGTAAAGTTTGGTGTTAGCAGTAAGGTTTTCACTTCCCATTTATCCAGTGCACTTTGTAGCGAAGGAATGTCAATACCGTGGCTAACGCTGCTTGGTATTTCAAGGGCTTGTAAGCCAAGCGATTCAAGTAAAAGTAGATTGCCGAAGTAACACGGTGACTCGACCGCCACGATGTCACCGGGCTTGGTGAGCGCACGTAAAGCCAAACTGATAGCCTGTTGAGCACCATGAGTAATCGCAATCTCTTTAGATCCCGCAGGCACACCAAGATCATGAGTGATCTTTAACAATTGCTTTACTAATTGCTCGTCGCCGGGGGGTAATTGGTAATAACCGGGAAGCTGAGTTTGTAATCGACTGTGACGGCCAATCTCGGCATACAAGCTACGAATCGCAGGATTGTTGATGTTCGGGTGCGCGGAGCCTGCCAACAGTTTCAGGCGACCTTTTGGACGAGAGAGTACCGATTTGGTGACAGACAACAGATCGACTTTTTGAGGTTGGCTTGATGCATCCCAGCTGGTGGTGTTCGGTGCTTTCACGCGATAGCCAGATTTAGGTACTGAATATACCCAGCCTGTCGCTTCCAGTTCTTGGTAGGCGCGAATCACGGTGTTCTTGCTCACGCCAAGCTGTTCGCTTAGTTGACGGATTGAGGGAAGACGATCGTCTGGATGAAAGAGTCCCTTATCGATCTGAGCCTTAATATGTTGTTCGGTAGCAAGGTATTTATTGCCGCTGAGGCCTGCTTCCACGTTTTTCTCCCTCGTTGCTCACTCTCAATCTGTAACCATTCAAAGTGTTATATCTGTATCTTTATTAGTTATCTGTACCCAACTAAGGTAACAGCATTGATGAAGAGTTGACCAGAGGTTTGTAATGCTGATTAAAATGATTCCGTTTGTGTTTGTAATATTGTGGTCGTCAGGTTTTGTCGGCGCACGTCTTGGTGTTGAATATGCCGAACCCGCAACATTACTTTCATTGAGGATGGTAGCCAACGTGGCGTTGTTCTTAGTCTTGATTGCAATCCTTAAGCGTCGTATCCCTCGTGGTCGCGCATTCTTCCATGCTTGTGTGGTCGGCATCTTGATTCATGGTTTTTATCTTGGTGGCACCTATCTGGCGATTGATATGGGTATGCCTGCCGGGTTGAGTTCTTTACTGGTTGGCTTACAACCGATTCTTACCGCATTGATTATGATCAGCTGTACTTCACAGCGTTTTAATTTTGCACAGTGGTTGGGATTAGCGCTCGGTTTTACGGGTATTAGCTTGGTGTTGATGGGCAATATTGAATGGCAGTCTGACGACCAAAAGGGTTTGGCAACGTTATTGTGTTTGGTTTCTTTGGTGGGTATTACCTGCGGCACTTTGTATCAGAAGCGCTTCTGTCAGGGGACAGATATGGTCGGCGGTGCGATGGTGCAATATTTGGCTTCTGCCGCGTTGTTTCTGCCGTTCGCAATGCGTTACGAAACTATGCAAGTAAACTGGACGATAGAATTCACGTTGACTCTAATTTGGCTGGTGGTCGTTCTGTCTTGCGTTGCCATCCTCTTGCTGCTTTACATGGTAGAGCACGGTGCATCTTCAAGTGTGGCTTCGGTCTTTTACTTGGTGCCACCGACGACAGCAATCCAAGCGTGGCTTATTTTCGGTGAATCATTCGATATCTATGGTGCAATGGGCTTTGCGTTGTCGGCAGCTGCAGTTTATTTGGTGGTGAGGAAGCCAGAATGGATTAAGGCTCGCAGTCGAACAGTGTTAGAGCGGTAGTTTGTATACCAAAACTCATCCTACTAAAAATCGATGACTAGAAACAAAAAAGAGCCTGAATATTCAGGCTCGTTCTATATAAAATATTGGCTAGCGACTTTTGATTAGCGTTTCATCAAACAAGCGTAAGCCGTTGTAAACGGTGCTTCTTGGTATTGCTTAAGGCCGGTCTCTTTGAACTTCATCATAAGAGGGTTGCGCTTAAGGCTTTCTTTGATTTCAGCTGGAGACACAACGGTTACATCTAGGCCGTCGATTAGCTGAATTGCTGCTTCAAGTTTGAAGCCGAAACCACCGCCAGCAAATTTGCCTTTAGTCTGACGTTGGCGAATTACAACTTTTTCTACTTGGTAATCTTCCATTAACTTTGCAAAAGAGAATTGAAAGTCTTTCATATTCTGTGTGTCGTTTGCGTCGCTAATCGCAACCTTAGAAACTCGGCAATCAGGAATGTTAAATACGCCGTCTGACAGAGAAAGAAGACAGATGACTGCATCGTTACCTTTGATTTCAACACCACAAATTTTCATGTTCTTACCTACTTATTTTAGAGCCCTACATTATGGTGTTATTTCTAACACTTCTCCAGTATTTGCGCGTATCAGCAGCAAATAAGTCTAAATCAGAGAGTATTTTAGTCGCCGAAAGTTAACCTTTGATTGAAAAAACATCACACGAATTTACGGTATCGTTTTCTATGAGATGAAGCTCACAAAAGCTTAGCGGGATTTTATATGTGTGCTGTATATTGCGCGCGCATCCCTATTTGAAGTGTGGTTATTAATCCCAATGAATATCAATAATCTTTCGATTAAGAGTAAAATCGCGATCCCGCTGTTGGTGATTGTGATTGTTTTTTCTACCGTTACTGTGCTCAACGTTATCAGATCAAATGCTCAAGCTGCGATTAATAATGAGCTCAATAATGTGGTTCAGCCCGTGTTAGACAATTTGGAAGATGGGTATCGTGACATTTATCAAGTTATCGCTTCTGCTCAAGGTCTATTACTCTCGAAAGACCAAGCGGCGATTGAGTACCAAAAGTTTGAATTTAAAGACAATGCTTACAAAGCGGTTCCTCGTTTTCAAAGTGTCGAAACCTTGTATCAAGCGGGCGTGTTGGACCCATCTTCACGTGGCGAGTTAGCAAAGCTTGTTAACGCGATGAGCAAGTGGGTGGCACTGCACGAGCCAATGTTCGCTGATCCAGCAAACGCAGACCAATACAATATTGATTACTCGCCAGCGCTTGACGCAGAGTTTGCGATCATTCGTACTCAACTGCGCGATATCCGAACTCTGATCGAATTGAAACAGAAAGAGCTTCGCCAGCAAGCCGATGACTCTATTGAATCGAGTAAGTTGATCATTGAAGTGGGTATGGCCGTTGCTGTTTTCGCTGCACTTTTCGCTATGTGGTTATCCAATCGCTTTATCGTTCAGCCAATCCAGAACGTAGAGAAAGCGATGAATGAGATCGCATCGGGTGACGGTAACTTGTCTCAACGTATGAAGGTCGAAGGTAATGATGAGATCGCTCGTTTAAGTTCTGCTTTCAACCAGTTTGTTGGCAAGATCCATGTCACCGTCGAACAAGTTATTTTTACATCGAATGCGGTACGCGCTGAGATGGAAAACATTAAATCGTTAACGCAAAGTGTTGCTGAATTTTCATCGAACCAACAGCGTGAAAGTGAAGTAGTCGCGGCGGCGGTTCATGAGATGCAAGCAACCAGTGAAGTGGTGAGTGGTAATGCATTAGATGCGGCAACCGCCAGTAATGTTGCCAATCATGAAGTGGAATCGGCAGACACCACGCTTGGCTTGACCGTGACTTCGATTGAACGCCTTGCGCAAGATATCGAGAACGCGGGCGGTGTTGTTCAAGAGCTGGACACAGACGTGAAGAACATTGCCTCTATTTTGGGAGTTATCAAAGGCATTGCAGAGCAAACCAACCTACTTGCTTTGAATGCGGCAATTGAAGCGGCACGAGCGGGTAAACAAGGTCGTGGCTTTGCGGTTGTGGCTGATGAAGTTCGAGCGCTTGCGAGTAAAACTCAAGACAGCACTGGCGAAATCCAATCAATGATTGAACGCTTAGAAGTGGGTGCTAAACACGCGGTTGGTGTGATGACTGAAAGCAAAGTGAGTGGCGAGAAAACCATTGTTCAAGCAGGAACTGCAGCATCTTCACTGAGTGAGATTCGTAACTCAATTGGCAAGATGAATGACATGAACACACAAATTGCTACGGCGGCTTCGCAACAGTCTCAAGTGTCTGAAGAAGTGAATAAGAATGTTCAACGCATCGCTGAAAGCACCATGCAAATGGTTGAGATGGCAAGCAGCGCAGAAAATGCATGTATGGCATTGGCTGAACAGTGTGAAGCGCTAGATAGCCTTGTGTCTCAGTTTGAAGTGTAATTTTCAAAATTAGACAGACGAATATGAGCTGATAATGGTTGCTCGTATTGAGTCCCATTAATCAGCGGTGAACGACAAAAAGCCCGCACTCTATGAGTGCGGGCTTTCTTTTTGACTAGGTGATCAGTCTTTTGACTAGGTGATCAGTTTTTAGACCTGATCAATCACTCAGTGTTAGCTGCTAAGACCGTCTTTGTATGTGTAACGGTAGTCCACTTTTACGTTCGCTTGGTAGTGGATGTCGCCGTTCATGTTAGTGATCTTTTTCACTTCCATATTTGCATCATCAATCTTGAACGAATCGTATTTGGTTGTCTGTTGGAACTGTGGCAGTTCTCTTGAAAGCTCAAAAGGTGTTTTTGCGCGTAACTCATCCATAAGGTTGGTGCCTGCATCGTATGCTTCGACTTCACTAGCATATGTGTCAGATTCTAGCGTTGTTTCTTGAATTGTTGTTTTAGTTGCTGCAAACGCAGTGGTGCTGAGTACAAGAGTTGATGCAAGTATGATTAACTTCTTCAAAGGGATACCTTACTTTGTTGTACCAGTGTTTTAGAGATTCTCACCCTAGCAATAGGGGATGAGGTTAATGTTAGGACAAAAATATGGTTCTGTAAGGGAATGACTATAGGTGCCGAAGATTAATGCACAGCGCATATCAAGCAAGGTGACACTGATATCTAACTTCAATACACTGTATGGGTAACCAAAGTTCAGCATAAGGTAAAGGCATGGCCAATTGGGAAGGGGTAAGTGAGTTTGTTGCAGTGGCAGAGCGTGAAAGCTTTACTGGTGCGGCGCAGAAGCTCGCTACGTCGGTGGCTCAAATCAGTCGTAGAGTAGCAAACCTCGAAGAACGACTCGCAGTGAAACTGCTCAATCGAACGACTCGAAAGGTGTCTCTTACAGAGGCTGGGCAACTCTATTACCAACAATGTAAGTTGTTGGTCGAAGGTTTAGAAATTGCTGAGCTTGCGGTCACGCAGATGCAATCCACACCCAAAGGCTTACTGAAAGTCACCGCGCCTGTGACTTATGGTGAGCGCCAACTCGCCCCAATACTGCATCAATTCTTAAAGCTTCACCCGCAAGTAGAGCTTGAGCTGATGCTGACCAATCAAAAGCTCGATCTTATCGATTCGGGTGTTGATGTTGCGATTCGTCTTGGCCGCTTGGAAGACTCAAGCCTTGTGGCAAAGAGGCTGTCTCAACGCCAACTTTATGTATGTGCAAGCCCTGAATATATTGAACGTTATGGCGAGCCGCATACATTATCAGAATTAAATAATCACCAATGTTTAGTCGGTGGATTTGAACATTGGCGTTTCAAAGAAAATAGACGCCCTCGCTCAGTTCGTGTTAACGGACGCATTAAGTGCAACAGTGGTTTAGCCTTGTTAGACGCAGCTAAGCAGAGCATTGGCTTGGTGCAGTTGCCTGAATACTATGTGAGTGAAGACCTTGATTCTGGTGAGTTGGTTGAGGTGCTGTCCGATTATCGAGATGACAAAGAAGGGATCTGGGCGCTTTATCCTCAGAACCGCAACTTATCTTCAAAGGTTCGCCTGCTGGTGGACTTCCTTTCTGAGCAATTGGATTAGTGTATGGCTTAAAACCTCCACCGATAAAAACGGGCTTCAGAATAGAGATTCTGAAGCCCGACGTGTTTTAGGATTAATTATCGTTTGATTACGGCTTACTAGACCGAAAATGTATTAGACGGTGAAGCGATCCACCAAGTGATACAGCTCATTTGCACGACTGTTGAGGTTTTGGCTACCTGTACGGTTTTGATTCGCGAGTTCTGCCGATTGTGAGCTTTGGTCAGAAATCACCACGATGCGTTGAGATATTTCTTGTCCTACAATATTTTGCTGTTCAGTGGCTGTCGCAATAAGCGAGTTCATGTCCATGATGGTATCAATCGACGCTTGGATCTTCGCCAGTGCTTTGGCTGCGGCATTCGCTTCTTCCACGGTTTGCGCACTTCGGTTTTGACTTGAATCCATCGCTTTCACAGCAGCATCTGAGGCAGCTTTAAGTTGCTCAATCATCTTGTGAATGTCGCCAGTGCTTTCTTGAGTACGGCTTGCCAGTTTACGAACCTCATCGGCAACCACAGCAAACCCACGACCTTGTTCGCCTGCACGTGCAGCTTCAATCGCGGCATTCAACGCGAGTAGGTTAGTTTGCTCGGCAATGTCTTGGATGACCGCCAACGAAGAGGAGATATTCTGCACATCACCTTCTAAACGAGACACGACAGTGTTGGCTTCTGATACTTCGCTCGCTAGGCCTGCCACCGAATCTGCAGCGGCGTTTACTATCTGTTGCGCTTCTTTGGCATTGCCCTCTGCAAGTTTAGCGGAATCCGCCGCTTGGCTAGCGTTGCTCGAGATCTCTTGCGCCGTTGTGGTCATTTCAGTCATCGCCGTTGCAACTTGTTCAGTCTCTTCACGTTGCCCAGTAGCAATCTCGTCGACCTGCGCAGCGCGAGAAGACATGCTAGATGTCTCGGCTACGACTTGCTGACCGACATCGCTTACGCTGCGAATGATGGTTTGAAGGCTTGCCACGAAGGCGTTGAAGTTCTCGCTGAGCTTAGTGAACTCAGGCGCTTTAAATGTTTCCATTCGAGCGGTTAAATCGGCTTCGCCACTCGCGAATGCGCTGATTGAACGATCAAACTGCTCGAGTGGTCGCATGATTGTGCGGTTGACGGCAACGGCAAACGCAGCAACTACTAGGGCAATCAAACCACAGAATATAGCGATCGCCGTCAATGAGCTTTGTAACGCGACATTCGAGCTCTCTTTCATCTCTGCGATTACAGCATCGATGTCGTCAGTATAGAAACCTGTGCCTAGCATCAAGTCCCACTGGGGAACGAATATCGAGTAGCTCAGTTTCGGTAGAGCTTCTGATTGACCAAGTTTTGGAAAGTAGTAGGTGGTGAACTCACCAAGCTTTGAGTTCTTGATCAAGTCACGAATCAGGTAGTTGCCTTTTTTGTCTTGCAGGTCGTAGTAGTTTTTACCAATGCCATCGTTATTTTGCCCAACAACTACTCGAACGCCTTTAGAGTCGTAGCCAAAGATGTAGCCAGACTCGCCATATTCGAGAGTTCTTAATGTCGGTAAGGCTTCTTCTAATGTTGCACCTCTTTCCAAGAACGGGCTAATAGAAGATTGAGCCATTTGCAGATACGCTTTAAGTTCCTTTTCTTTCATCGCCATCATATTGCTACGCGTCGATTCTACTTGTTGTGCGGTTAGCTCGGTGCTCTTCATATACGTCACGCTCATCATCCCAATTGCCATCAGTAGCAGTGGAATAAAAGAGAGAATATAAAGGCGGTTTTTGATGGTTAGGGTCATGTCACGCTTCCTGTGTGATTGTCTCATGCAATTTTCAACACATTATTAATGTGGTTTCAAAATGTAAATGGGCTTGTTGTTTAATTGTTATCCTAGAGTGTTTTTGTTTTATAAATATGATGACGGTTAGGTTTTTGGGGTGAGAAGCCTTGCAACTAGAGGCTTAAGCGAGAAAAAGTGAGTTTGTATCGATGCTTTTGAATTCGACGCTGCTTTGTTAGAATGCGACGCTTTGTAGCACCCTGCTATGTCTATTCGTTAAGTGAGAAAGATTCATGAACAAAAGCCATGTGACTATTGGTTTAACTAACCCAAAGAGCCCGACAAACGTTGGTGCTGTTATGCGTGCGGCTGGTTGTTACCAAGTCGACGAAGTTAAATACACAGGGCAACGCTACGAAAAAGCCGCAAAATTCCACACCGATACTAAGAGTGCTGCGCGTACTATCCCGTTGACTGGTGTTGAGTCGTTTTTAGACAATCTTGATCCAGAAACGAAGATCGTTTGCGTAGAACTCGCAGAAGGTGCAACACCACTACCGCGTTTTAAACACCCAGAAAATGCCATTTATATCTTTGGCCCTGAAGACGGCTCTATTTCTCAAGATGTCGCCGACAGAGCCGATCATGTTGTGTACGTACCAACGGTTGGCTGCATGAACTTGGCTGCAACAGTTAACGTGCTGCTTTATGATCGCCTTGCTAAGTCAGATGAAATGGATGAGAGCAACGAGCTGATTAAGAAAAGCCGCGATAACCGTAATCACCTGCTGATCAAAGAAAAGTAATTCTCTGCTTCTAGTGTTATCTATCCCGTACGCAATCGGATATTATCTTGAGCTCATCATCAGATAATTGAAGGGTTAGATAACACCATGGAAGACAAGCAATTACTTGCCGCGCTACAGCAACACTCTGTCCTCGATCTCTATCAGTTATTCCAAGAAGTTGGTCAAAACTGCTCTTTGTATGCATTACTAGAGAGGTTATCTTCCCTTAAAGAACATCATCAACTGAGTACTCGTCTTAGCCCTTTTAAGCCTCATATCGAAGGATTGCTAGCTCAATTTGATAGCGCCACGCCAGATAGCGAGATCCTCAAGGCAGTCGCTCTTCAGTCTGAGATTCAGCAACGAGGCCACAGTATGAGTCGTTACATCATGACATCAGATAATCACCGCCATTTTTCTCCAAGTGCAGACTTAGTTATGTTTGGTGACTCGATCACCGAGTGGGCACCGTGGGCGGATATTTTCCGTGATATCTCGATGGTCAACCGTGGCTTAGCGGGTGACACCACAACTGGCATGTTGCGCCGTATTGATACCACGTTGAATGTGAAGCCAAAGCTGGTGTGTTTTATGGCAGGGATAAACGATTTAGCTCAGGGTTATGATGTCGACCATATCTACCAGAACTACATTGATATGCTTAAGGTGTGGCAAGAAAATGAGATTCGCATATTGGTGCAATCAACGCTTTATGTTGGCTCTAAACTGCAAGGTTTAAATCCGTCGGTTGAACTGCTCAATAGCAAGCTAAGCGAGTACTGTACACAGCAAGGCATTGCGTTCTTAGATGTGAATTCAGTATTGTCGCCTAATAAGCTGTTGTCGAACAAGTACTCGTGTGATGATCTGCATTTGAATGCGAAGGCTTATCAAACTTGGGCTGAGATACTTCAACCTACGATAGCTGAGCTACTAAAATAGACTCACGCAAAACGCTAGCTAGACCGATAAACAGCTTAGCTAATACAAGAAAAGCCAAACCCTAGATTTGTTTCGCGAACCATAAGGACATCAATGTGAACCTAAGACAATTGGAAGTCTTTTACGCCATTATGCAGACCGGAACCGTATCTGGAGCCGCGCGCAGCTTGCATGTGTCGCAACCAAACGTGACCCGTATTTTGGCGCACACGGAGCAACAACTTGGGTTTGGCTTATTCGAACGAGTTAAAGGGCGGTTGGTGCCAACGGTTGAGGCAAAAACCTTACTGCCAGAAGCGGAAAAGGTGTATCAGCAATTGGGGCAATTTCGATCTCTGACCAACAAAGTGAAGCAAGGCCATCAGCATTTACGCATTGGTGCGCCGCCGATACTGGCGACTAAATTACTAACTCAGGTAATAGCCCAAATGTCTCGGGAACAAGAGCTCTCTTTTGAGTTGCTGACTGCAAACCGTGATGAGCTGTGTGCTGGGTTATTAAAGCATGAGCTTGATATTGCTATCGCGTTTGGCGATGAAGCACCGCCTGCGATATTAAGTGAAACGCTATTAACCGAATCACTAAAGGTTTTGGTTCCTTCCAATACGGTTGATCATTTCCCCGCGGAATTAACGTTAGATGATCTGATCAATTATCCGCTGCCAATCATCGGGCTCGATAGCCGCGATCCATTAGGCCTCCTGTTACATCAACGCCTTATTGCACGTGAGCAGCATTATCACCACCCGATATCTGTACGTGGGTATAGCGCCGCTGCGGAACTGGTCAAGCACCAAGCGGGGTTTGCGATTGTTGATCCGTGGACGGCAGAGCAATATCAAAATGACGATGCGGTCTGTGTGTTGCCGCTTCAACCAGACATCCAATTTTCGGTATCGATGCTTTGCGCAGAGCACACCCCTCAGTCGATTTCCGTTAAGCAATTTATCGCTTCATTGAAAATCCATACTCACCCTATAACTTAAGGTTATAGGCTCGCCATAAATAGGCATTCGGCAGCTTCGAAGTTCTTAATTAAAGTAAACCCATACAAGGGCTTATTAATTAGGAATACTCATGTCGATCGCTCAACCTTACCTTCTTTTTCTTGGGGATGTTACTGACCCACTCGCTGCAAAAACAGCTCGCGGTATTCATCAATGGCGACCAGAAATCTGCCTAGGTCAACTGCGTTTAACGGGTGATACCGTTTCACTGGGCTTAACGGATATGACCCTGCAAGAGGCGCAAGCGCAGGGCGCGAAGACGCTAGTGATTGGTACCGCAAATCCGGGTGGTGTTATTCCTGATTCTTGGCAGTCAACCATTATGGCCGCTGCAGAAATGGGATATGAGATTGCATCTGGCATGCACCAACGATTGAGTGAATTTTCACCGCTTGCTGACATGCAGCAACAAGGATTGACTAAGCTTCATGATGTGCGCCATTTTGACGGTGTTCTTAATGTTGGTAACGGTAAGCTTCGTCAAGGTAAGCGCCTGCTTACTGTCGGAACTGATTGCTCAGTAGGCAAAATGTTCTCGGCATTAGCGATTGAAAAGTCGCTTAAACAAGCGGGAACATCCGCTCAGTTTAAAGCGACAGGGCAGACAGGTATTTTGATTGAAGGCAGCGGTATTTCGATTGATGCGGTGGTTGCGGATTTTATTTCTGGCGCAGTTGAAGCGATTAGCCCTGATTTTACCGACCACGATTGGGACATCATTGAAGGGCAAGGCTCTTTGTTCAACCCTTCGTTTGCAGGCGTGAGTTTGGGTCTTTTACATGGCGCACAAGCTGATGCCTTAGTGCTGTGTCATGAAGTTGGGCGACCACATATTCGTAACCTTCCTCATGCTAAATTACCAAGCATAGAACAGACGATTGAAGCCAACTTGCAAGCGGCGCGACTGACTAATCCAGACGCGAAGCTGGTGGGTATCTGCTTGAACACGTCGGCGATTAGCATTGAAGAGGCTGAGACATTGTGCCAAGAATGGACCACACTCTATCAAGTGCCAGTGACGGACCCAGTGCGCTTTGGTGTACAACACATTACTGATCATTTGCGACATTCACTTTAACGACTTCATCATTTCTACGTTTCCATTTGTTAAAGTGAACATCAACCGAGTGAAATTATGAAGATTACAGCTGAACCCATTATTATCGCGATGCAAACGCCTTTTCGCATCTCTCGTGGCAGTCGAACTGAGTGTCACGTTGTTCGTGTTTACATTGAACATGGTGGCAAACGAGCTCAGGGCGAATGCACGCCTTACCCACGATACGGCGAGTCATCGGAGTCTGTGTTAGCGCAAATCCAACAAGCGTCTAGCGCACTTGAAGCTATGTTTGAACGAGGCGTTACTGATCCGGCAGAGCTAAGAGATCATCTTCAGTCTTTATTGACCGGAGGGGCAGCGCGCAATGCGGTCGATTGTGCGCTTTGGGATTTTGAAGCTCAGCAGAACGACCAGACGTTTCCGAATAGCTTGTTTGAGTTGCCTGCTCAAATCGTGACTGCAATGACAGTCTCGATTGGCACGCCAGAAGCCATGGCGACTCAGGCTCGAGACTATGTCGCGAATGGTGCGAAACTTCTGAAAGTGAAGCTTGACGGCGAGCAGGTGGTAGAGCGTGTTCGCGCGGTACGAGAAGCTGCGGCAGATGTTCAAATTGTATTGGATGCGAATGAAGCGTGGACAGGATTGAATCTCGAAGAGTTGTTCAATCAACTGGTAGAATTTGATATTGCGATGATCGAGCAGCCGTTACCCCAACAGCACGATGCCTCATTGGCGCACATCAAGCACCCGATACCACTGTGTGCTGATGAAAGCTGTCATACCACTTCGCAACTTTCATCTTTGTTAGGCAAATATGAAATGGTCAACATCAAGCTCGATAAAACAGGTGGTTTGACCGAAGCATTGGTACTTGCTGAAGAAGCTCAAAGGCTAGGATTTACGCTGATGTCGGGTTGTATGCTCGGTACATCGCTGGCGATGCGTGCAGCTCTGCCTATCGCCGTTCAATCTGAAATCGTCGACCTCGATGGCCCAGTCTTACTTGGTCAAGATGTAGCACCATCACTGACTTATCGAGATGGGATGATTATTCTCTAAGTTCGTTGAGCCCGTTTAATCGATGGACATGACATGAATGAAATCGTATGAGTGAAAACTTGTGCGATTTTTGCTTCAAAGTCTGAGCGATTATCTAAATTACTTCACTTTTAAGCCTCAGCAGCGCATCCACAAATTCTGCAAACCCATAGCCACCAGGCTGCGACATGACCCTGCTTGGATGGTGCTCTAGCTTATCCCAATAATGTTGAATGTTTGCCACGCCAACGGTAAGTGGAAGTGATTCGAACATCTGCTGATCATTCATTGAATCGCCGACATAGCAGGCTTGATTGTGGATTTGCTCAAGCGATAAGCCTTTATTAGCCAGGAAACGGTGCACGGCGTTTTTCTTTGAGTGTTCGCCGTACCAAGCGTTGATATGAATCGAACTTGCCGTCGCGTGTGCGCCTAAAGCGTGTATTCTTTCGAGTACCGCTTGAACAGTTTCAGGATCAACAGGCTTACGGTTTTGGCCGATATCAATCGCGACCTCACACAAGCGGTAAGATTGATCCAAAGTTAGCGATAGGTCGGGGTAACTCAACAAGATCGCTTCAACTTCTTGTTTTAGCTTAGCTTGGTTCTTACGCACTTGTTCTAGCGGTGTTTCAGATGAGAGTTGTAATGCATCATCTTGCTTCTCTAGTAAGAAGGCGCCGTTTTCTCCAAGCACGGCATCGACAGGCCAGAGCTGCGCAATATGGTCACACCAACCAGCACAGGCTCCCGTTACAGCGACCACTTTGATTCCATTGTCTCTCAGCTTTTGTAACACAATCAGGGTTTCTGGAGGGAGTGAACCTTGCCAAGTGAGCGTGTCATCCACGTCGGTTAATACCCATTCGATGTGCTTCCAGTTGTTGTCTAGTTGGTGTTCCATTAAAACTCACTTATTCCATGGATTGTTTTACACAGAGCGTATTAATTCAGCCCAATGTAGAATTAGAAGCTAACGTGATTAGAAAATACAGTGTTTAGCAAAATCGCCCGCTTCATTAGCCGTCCAGTCACCTTTAGGCTTTTCTTTCATATCCGCACACCAAGCTTCACTGCCAACCTCGGTACAAGCCATTAATTGAGTAGTAAGGAAAAGTATCAACGCGATTTTCTTCATAATAAACATTCCGTTGTGGTCTAAATTTCTGCTTATAACTGTATCAAATACCACAAGTGATTGTTATAGCTGCTAAGAACTTAAGGGCGTTAATAATGATGTGGGGTTGAGCTGAATTCGAGGGACGGTAAAGAAGCGAAGGTTTGCTTGGCTTTAAGATCGAAAAAGCCAGCAATGTATGCTGGCTTTGAAATTCTTAATAAGTTTCTATTCGTTATTTCGCTTTAACTACTTATCGATTTATACCAATTTCATCTCTTGGATGATGTCCGAAGCAATCTCTGGCTTCGTGCTTGTTGGTTTCTCGTGTAGGTCGGCTTTCAATTGTCCCTTACGGTTACTTAGGCCCGCTTCAAGTTTCTTAAGTGCTGCAGCGATAGCTGGGTACATAACATCGTCTGTCGATTTTGCTGTTACTCGTACACCTTCGTAGTTGGTGAATACTTCAACCTGATGTTGACCGTGTTCTTTAGTAATGATGATGTCGCAACTGATCAGTGATGGGAAATGGTTAGATATCTTCTCGAATTTACCTTCGATGTCTTTGCGTGACTCGTCGTTAATTGATACATGATGTGTTTGAACATTTATTTTCATAAATCATACCTTTCCAATGACTGTGTCATTTAAACGTAGCAAACATCGCATAGATTAACCAACTGAGAATTAGCACATGTGTGATTGACTTCAGTGTTATCAAATATTCTCTTGTTACTCCCTTGAAAGTCCGATGAACTGAACGCATATTATGTTTCGTGTTTTAAAGACATGTTCAAAAAAACTCCATCCTTGATAATTTGCGCTAACCTACAGCGAATTCCCAGTGAATCTCTCTTTATCGGTTTTATAATTCCGAAGTTGTCACTCCATTGATTTTCTTTCCAGCTCACTCACTTTTTCTTCTTTGATTAAAAACTCAGCTTAAGTTACTAATTTATAGACACTCAACTGCCCACTCCATATTGAAGTGAAACTCTCCTGCTGTGAGTTGAGACTCGGGTATGGTAATGCGTGCTCGAATATCGACTTCTTTATTGGATGCCAGTTGATCGACAGGAAATTCGACGCCCTGACGCCAATAATTAATGTCACCTTCATAGCGAACCGGCGTTTCGACTTTGAATCGCACAAGTTCTGAAATGCGAGACTCATCAATTGAGCCTAGATCAATATGTTGCAGTTTGAGCAACAATCGAGAATCTTTGCGATTGGACTCAAGCTTAAGCGTTATCGCTCGGCCATCGTATTCTCGGCCACTGAATTTAAGCCGTTTAAGCGTATTAAAACCATCAAAGCCATTAAGATTGATGCAGAAATGCTGGAGCTGTTAGGCAGTGAAGATGGCAACACGGCGATGATCAAAGTGAGCTGGGATGAGAAGGGAATGAAGGTCTATAAGGATGGCTACTTAGCGGATTATGAGTACGGGATTGCCCCTCATGAGATGCAAGAAAACTACGAATTAGCACCTAAGTAACTCGATTCGATTGCAGAAAAGCGCCTTACTTATTAGTGGGCGCTTTTCTTTTGCTCACCAAAGCATGACGAAACTCACACTTTTCTGACAATTAATGACTCGTTATGCTAGTATGCGCCGCTTGTCTTTGTAATTGATAAAAAACGCATTACCCAAACAGTCTTTTTCTGTTTATCTGCTTGTAATGACCTCATTCAGTTTGGCCTGGCTTGGCCGAACATCTGCATTTTGCTCGGACGCAAAGAGAGTAGTTCTCACTACTTCACTATGTACATTTGAGAGCACCATCTATCAAAGGCCTTTTAGAAACAGCCTAGTTAGCGTGAACTATGTTCTGCGTGAAGGGTTTCGTTTTTCCAAAATCCCCCTGGCGCCAAGTATTGCTTGGTTGCTGACAAGTAAGGAGTCTATATGATGTCTACGGTATCTACATCCGTACCTACATCTCCAGCTGGTAATACAGCTTCGACAGAGAAAGAAGTAAACCATCCATTTCTTTCTTTGGTTATCATGGTGATCGTTGCTGCAATCGCAACTTACTTCATCCCTGCTGGTGAATTCGAGCGAGTGGTCATGAATGGCCGCACGGTTATCGACCCAGACAGCTACACACAATTGACGAGCAACCCAACAACATTAGCCTCTTTTTTCGAATCATTTTTTAAAGGCTTCAAATCCGCTTCTGGCGTGATGGGCGTTGTGGTATTTGTGGGTGGTGCTTTTGGCATTATCAAACACATGGGCTTGTTAGACGCATCCGTTGTTGCGCTCACCACTAAACTAAAGAAGCAAGGCTTGTACGTAATTGCGCCTGTGATCATGACGGCGATTTTCTTCAACGTCACCTTCACCGGTATGCGTGAACTTGATGTCATCTTTATCTCTTTGATGATCCCGATCTGTATCAAGCTTGGCTATGACGCGATTACGGCACTTGGCGTTGTTTTACTGGCAAGTTGTGCCGGTTTCGCAGCCGCTTTGGCTAACCCATTCTTTACGGGTATCGCACACACTATCGCTGAACTGCCTATGTATTCAGGCATGTGGTATCGCTTTATTGTTGGCATGTTCATGTTGCTAACAGGTGCTTGGTATGTACTTAACTACGCGCGCAAAGTTAAGCAAGACCCGACCAAAGGTTTGTTGCACGGTACGGGTTACCACTACGAATCTAACGTTGAAGCGAAAACACTCACCACACGTGAAAAGCTTGCGGGCATCGCGTTCTTGGGCGTGTTCGCATACATGATCTTCGGCACGTTGACGATGGGTTTCGGCTTCACCGAGATTGCGGGTGCATTCGTGGCGATGGCGATTATTCCGGGTTTGGTGGCGGGCTTATCTCCGAACAAGATTTGTGAGTACTGGACCAAAGGTGTTAGCGATGTATTGGTTGCGGTACTGATCATCTTCTTTGCTCGTTCAGTGCTAACCATTATGGAAGACGCGAAGATTGTTGATTCTATTATCTTCTATCTTGCACAAATCATTTCTGGTAGCTCTAAACTTGTGGCAGCAGCAGGGATCTACTTCTCGCAGGCTGCGATCAACCTGTTCATTCCGTCGGGCAGTGGCCAAGCGGTGATTACCATGCCAATCATTATTCCATTGGCAGATATTGGTGAAGTGACTCGCCAAGTGGCTGCACTGGCTTCTCAATTGGGTGATGGTATTTCTAACTATATTTACCCAACCAATGGTGGCTTGTTAGCGGTATTGGCTATTGCAAAAGTGCCTTACACCAAGTGGGTTCGTTTCTTCTTACCACTGTTCTTGTTCTGGTCGGTAGGCGCTTTGATTTCAGTTGTGATTGCTCAAATGATTGAGCTAGGGCCTTTCTAAGGTTTCTGTTTAATCGAATACATGGACAGTTAAGGCTTAACTGAAGCTGTGTGAGTAAATAAGAAGGCAGCGAATTCGCTGCCTTTTTTCGTTTAAAGAAAAGCTATTCCAACGTTAAAGGTTACTCTTCAAATTGGTAAGAAGAGGGCACCACAATCACGCCTTGTTTTGATATGTGGAAGCGTTTCGCATCGGCAAGGCCATCAAGACCGATCTGGGTTCCGTCAGGCACCTTAACGTTCTTGTCGATGATGCAGTTTTGTATGTGGCAATTTTTTCCAATCTCAACATCTTCAAACAGAATACTATCAATCACAATCGCGGCATTGCTGACTTTCACTTTCGGGAAGAAGATTGAGTTTTGCGCCGAGCCGCCTTCAATTACAACGCCATTCGCTATCATCGAGTTGATGAATATTCCTTGATTACCTTCAACTGAAGCAATGGTTCGTGCGGGTGGCAGCTGCGGTTCGTAAGTACGAATCGCCCAATCAGGTTGATATAAATCGATAGGCGAAGCTGGCTTTAACAGGTCCATATTCGATTGGTAATAAGAGTCGATAGTACCAACATCTCTCCAGTACGCATCTTGGGTCACTCGGCCTTCTTCATCCCCAAACTTGTATGCGTAAACACTGTTGTTGCCGACCAACTTAGGAATAATGTCTTTACCAAAATCGTGGCTTGAGTTCGGATCTTCGGCGTCCGCCAGTAGCGCTTGTGTTAGCACTTCTTTATCAAAGACGTAAATGCCCATTGAAGCCATGCTTCGAGTCGGCCTGCCAGGTACACAGGCAGGGTAACGCGGCTTCTCGGTAAAGTTATTGATCTCTAGAGATTCATCTATCTCCATCACACCAAACTCTTTGGCTTCGTCAATCGAAACCTCCATGCACGCCACGGTTAGGTCGGCCTCGTTCTTTTTGTGCTGCTTGAGCATTGGCGCGTAATCCATGCGATAGATATGGTCACCGGATAACACCACCACATGCTTGGCTTCACTGCGAGAAAGCAGATACAAGTTTTGATAAATTGCATCGGCAGTACCGCTGTACCAGCTATCACCGGTTCGCATTTGTGGGGGAACATTGGTGATGTATTCGCCGAGCTCGGGGTTAAGCACCGACCAACCATCTCTCAAATGTTTTTGCAAAGAGTGAGACTTGTACTGAGTCAGCACTAAAATTTGGCGTAGCCCAGAGTGTAAGCAGTTCGCGAGAGTGAAATCGATGATTCGATATTTGCCACCAAAGGGTACCGCAGGTTTTGCACGGTTATCAGTGAGAGGGGAAAGCCGAGAGCCAACACCGCCGGCCAGAACGATTGTTAGAGTGTCTTGCATGATCAGAACCTCAATGTATTTATGATTATGAACATAGACTTGCAAGCACTAAGCCAAATGTAACTCATTGAATATTATACGCGGCAAGATTGATTCTTGTAGAGCTGCACCAAAATGATGCGTGCGAGATATTGGCTTGCTCTATTTTGATCCAAAGAGAGCTGAGCAAAGTGAAGGGATTGGATTAACAAAATGACGCACGGAAAAGTTGCATTACAAAACTGTCAATAAAATGAAGAGATAAAGTGATCGGGTCGATATAAATTTACATAAATAATCACAACTTTTCACAAATTGATTTCCATCAATAAAGTAGGGTTATTCTATGATACCTTGCACGCAAAATAAGAAATGATTACTCATTCACCAACAAAGATTAAGCCCCCAAAAGGAAATTATAATGAAAAAAACAGTATGTGGTATTGCGGTTATTGCGGCTCTTATGTCAACCAACGTTCTTGCTCATAAAGAAGGTGATTTCATCATCCGTGCAGGTGCAGCAATGGTATCTCCTAACGATAGCAGTGGAGATGTTCTGGAGACATCGGGGTCAAAATTTGGTGTGGATTCAAACACCCAACTTGGTTTGACATTTGGCTATATGTTTACAGATAACATCAGTCTTGAAATTCTTGCAGCAACGCCATTCTCTCATACAATCTCTACAAATCATGGTGGTCTAGGCGATATCGCTGACACAAAACACCTACCACCTACGCTGATGGTGCAGTACTACTTCGGTGAAGCAAACAGCAAATTCCGTCCTTACGTAGGCGCGGGTATCAACTACACCGTATTTTTCGATGAAGAACTTAATGGTACGGGCAAAGATGCTGGTTTGAGCGACTTGTCTCTTGATGACTCTTGGGGTCTTGCTGCAAACATCGGTATGGACTACATGATCAATGAAGATTGGTTCTTGAACGCATCGGTTTGGTACGCAGATATCGACACTACAGCTAAATACAAAGCGGGTGGTGTTCAGTACTCAACAGACGTTGATATCGACCCATGGGTATTCATGATCGGTGGTGGTTACAACTTCTAACCTACGATTCAGTTTACTAAGGCGCTCAAGCACCAGCCAGCTTGTGCGCCTTTTTTTGTGTGCTTGTTAATGAAATGCTCATTCTAACCCTCTGTTGTTATGGGTAAAAGAAACCGATTGTCGTCACCTATTGTTAACAAAAGGGAAAGATAACTGTCATAAGCGGCCTCTATGATCGCGATTCAAATTATGGAGGATATATGAATCGTAAATTTAATAAGCTGACTTTATTACTACCTATCGCAGTGAGTTCCGCTCTGGCTGGATGTTCTCAGTCAACATCATCTACGGCGAATACGCTATCTCAAACCTCACTTGATGCTTTGAGCCTCCAGTGCCAATCCAGCCAACAGCCAATCGCAAGCGATGCTGAGGTCACCGTGCTTACTCTGGTTGGCAGTTCCATTGCTGACGCTCCGTTTGATACTTCTGCAGCCGAAATCGTCAGCTACGATTCATGTACCGATAAATTGTATGTCGTAAATGCTCAAGCAAAGAAAGTTGACGTGCTATCGATGAATACCGATAGCTCGCCAAGCTCTGAAGGCTCTATTGATCTTCAATCAGCGGCTGCAGCTTCTGGTATTGATATTGGTGCAGCGAACAGTGTGTCGACTCATCAAGGGTTAGTTGCTGTCGCGATTGAAAATGCCGACAAACAACAAAACGGCATCGTTGCACTTTATCGCTCAGACACATTAGAGCTGATCACCACTTATACGGCTGGCGCTCTGCCAGACATGGTGAGCTTCTCTAAAGATGGTCGTTATATTGCGTCAGCAAATGAAGGTGAGCCGAATGCGGATTACAGCATTGATCCTGAAGGTTCAGTAACGCTGGTGGATTTAGCGAATGGGCCGATGCAAGCGAAGGTCACTCAGATTAATTTCAAGGCATTTAACCAAGGTCAGCCTCGTCACCAGGAATTAACCGATAAGGTTCGAATTTCAGCTCCCGATGCGACCGTCGCTCAAGACCTAGAGCCTGAATACCTAACGTTTGCTGACAACGGCAAACTCTACGTTGCCCTGCAAGAGAACAACGCACTAGCAGCGATTGATGTCGCAACGGCAGAGGTGGATGCGATTCTTGGTTTAGGCGGCAAACCTTGGGATAGCGCGCAATTGGATGCGTCGAATAAAGACAAAAATATCGGCAACCTACAAAACTACGCGATGTTAGAAGGACTTTACATGCCAGACAGCATCACTAGCTACAGTGTCGATGGCAATACCTACATCGTGACGGCGAACGAAGGTGACGGCCGCGAGTATGGCATCAAGACAACGCAAAAAGAGTGTGACGATAAAGGCTTTGAGTGGGATGGCGATGACTATAAAGGCACCGAAAACTACACCACAGAGAAAGACTTTTGTATCGCTTATGTTGATGAAGTACGTGGCAAGAAGCTAGATGTTGACGCTAACCACCCATTGGCTGGAGCGTTGAAAGATAACAAGCAACTGGCTCGCCTAAAGGTGATTAAGCCACAAGGAACACTTGCTGCTGACCAAAAGGTTCAAGCATTCGGTAGCCGCTCTTTCTCTATTTGGGATGAGTCTGGCGAGTTAGTGTTTGATAGCGGTGATGATTTCGCTCGAATCGTTCTTGAACAAGATCCTGCAAACTTCAACAGCACCAATGATAACAACCAAAGTGGTGACGATCGCAGCGATGATAAAGGGGTAGAACCTGAAGCTATCGAAGTGGCTGAGATCAACGGTAAGCACTATGCCTTTATCGGCCTTGAGCGCCAAGGTGGCATCATGGTTTACGACGTAACACAGCCTAAGAACGCAAGTTTCATCAGCTACTTGAACAACCGAGACTTCACACAATCAGTGTGCACTAAGGTTGATGAAGACGGTGATTGCGACAACGATACTTACAACTCGAAAGCGGGTGACCTAGGTCCAGAGTCAATTAAGTATTTCACTCGTTCTGGTAACCACTTTATTGCGGTTGGCAATGAAGTGAGTGGTAGCACGTCAGTTTACCGCGTTGAGTTCTAATCTCGCTTATTGCTAACAATTAAATTGAATCAAAACAAAAACGCCACGACTTGTTAAGTCGTGGCGTTTTTTTAGTTCATAGCTTATTTCATCGCTGATTTAGTCGCGATAGCAAAGGCCTATGGCTGTTGCTTAGTTGGTGCTAGAGCAATCTCACGGATACATACGTTCTGTGGTTGTTGGTAAGCGAATGATACAGCGCGAGCAATGTCGTCAGCTGCCAATACGCCGCCCATGTCTTCTTTCCAAGAATCGTAACCGTCTTTGATCTCTTGAGATGTTGTGTGAGACAGAAGTTCAGTCTCTACAGCACCTGGTGCGATAGTCGTAACACGAACATTTGAAGCCGCCACTTCTTCACGAACGTTCTCAGAAATAGCATGTACCGCGAATTTAGTACCACAGTAAGCCGCGTGGCTTGGGAATGTTTTCTTACCCGCGATTGAGCTGATGTTGATGATAGTACCTGTGTTGCGTTCCATCATTGGAGCAAGTACAGATTGCATGCCGTTTAGAAGACCAATCACGTTCACATCGAACATTGTCTTCCACTCTTGTGCGTCTTGAGTATCGATTTGACCAAGAAGCATTGCGCCAGCGTTGTTGATAAGCGCATCTACAGGACCAAACTTCTCTTCACCTTGTGCGATTGCTGCATCAAAAGACGCTTTGTCTGTTACGTCTACTTTCACTGACAGTGAGTTTGGTAGATTCAGCGCTTCAAGGCGATCAACACGACGAGCTAAAAGTAGCAGAGGGTGACCTTCATCGCTTAGACGACGAGCGATTGCTTCACCAATACCAGAGCTTGCACCTGTAATTACGATTAGTTTTTTCATTTTATTTCCTCTGTACTTTTATTGCGTCGGTTGGCTACGACGTATTGTTTAAGTGCATTCGAATCAAGTGTTTGTTGTCTTGCTTCGTTGCGATGGAGGTATATTAAGGAAAATAGCATTGTTGATATATAGCGCTTTACTTGAAACACTGTTGCTGTGGTGCAACAATAAAGCGTCTATCTCATAACTCCATTAGTAAGCTGGCGACTATGCTTAATCAAATTAACCTGTCTGATATTCGTTCTTTTGTGCTGATCGCTCGTTTAGGTAATTTCACCAAAGCGGCGGAGGAGTTGGATGCGTCGCGTTCCCACGTATCACGCCAAGTAAGTAGCCTAGAAAAGCAGATGGGTGTAACGCTGTTTATCCGCACTACTCGAACCTTGAGGCTGACTCACGCAGGGCAAGATTTGTACACGAGATGTGAACAAGCCTTAGATAATATAGACCAAGCGCTGATTGCTGCGGTTGATGATGTCGAAGAGGTACGCGGTGACATCAAAGTCAACTGTGTTGGCGGTTATTTAGGCGAAGTGATCATCGCGGATTTAGTGAATGAGTTTATGCAGCTCTACCCAGATATCAGCATCAGCCTTGATTTCAGTAGTAACCGAGTCGACTTGATTGAAGACGCTTTCGATATCGCTTTTCGTATGGGGAGCCTTGAAGATGCGGGCTTTATTGCGAGGAAGCTATTGGACATAGAGATGGGAACACTCGCGAGCCCAGAGTATTTTGCTCGCAAAGGAAAGCCTAACCACCCTAAAGAGTTGATTCATCACGACTGCTTAACTGGCTCGGTGCGTAAATGGAGTTTTCAAGCGCTTGATGACACCAAGAAAACACTCGATGTTCATGTGACGGGCAGACTGCAATGTAAAAATGGGCGAGTGTTGGTGCAGGGCGCTAAGTCGGGAAATGGGATTATTCGTGTTCCAACCATCTATTGCTTGCAAGAGATCAATGATGGGCAATTGGAGCAGGTGTTTAATGAGTGGATAGTGCCGAAAGTGGACTTTTCAGCGATCTATCATCGAGACCGCTATCAACCGAGCCGAATTCGAACCTTCATTGATTTTGTGAAAGGCCGTTTTGAGCAAATGCCAGTCAGCTAAATAGTGCGTGCTGTCCATTATTTGGAATAGAGCGGATTAGCGTGGGCTTACATCTCGTCGATTTCGTTTTGTAGGTTTTCCAACTGCTCTAGAATCAACAAAAACTTCTCGCCGAACGGCGTCACTTGGTATTCAACTCTTGGTGGAAGTTCGTTGAACATCTGCTTATCCAAAATCCCAAACTCCACATTTCGCTTCAAGCATTCATTCAATACCTTGGTTGATAACCCTTCGACTGAGCGCACCATTTCACCAGGGCGATTAATGCCATTTGCCAGTAATTGGTAAACCGTTAGCGACCATTTACAGCCGTAGATGGTTTCTACCATGCGAGCTGAGCGCTCTGGTGCTGATTTTCTTGAAAAAAAGTTTTCCTGATTTTTCATAAAGATGTACCAATAAGTACCTACCTAACCGATTTGTACTTACTATTCATAGTGTTAGTTCAAGGCCTAAGATTACCACGTTCACATGACTTAGGAGATAAAAAAATGAACTTCACTAAAAATGGTATTGCAGTAGTAATCGGTGGCACGAGCGGTATGGGCTTTGAAACAGCGAAGCAATTAGTCGCTCAAAACATCCATGTGTTGGTTGTCGGCAATAACCCAACTAAGTTAGATAAAGCGGTGTCAGAACTTCAATCACTAGGCCATGCTTCTGGTTGGCAAGCTAACCTTTATGATGATGCGAGTGTGTCTCGCCTTATCGAACACCTTGAGTCGTTAGATGAAGGTATTGGTTACCTTGTTAATGCGGCGGGTTACTTCAACCCTAAAGCGTTTATTGAGCACCAAGAATCGGATTACGAGCAATACATGCAGCTTAATAAGGCAACCTTCTTCATTACTCAAGCGATAAGTAAATTGATGATCAAGAATGGCGGTGGCAGTGTGGTTAACGTTGGTTCTATGTGGGGCAAGCAAGCAATCAAAGCGACGCCATCTTCTGCTTATTCAATGGCTAAAGCTGGCCTGCACGCATTAACACAACACATGGCAATGGAACTGGCTGAACATAACATTCGTGTAAATGCGGTGTCTCCGGCTGTGGTTAAAACGCCGATTTACGAATCTTTCATCAAACCGGAAGAAGTGGATCAAGCGCTAGAAGGCTTCAACGCGTTCCATCCTATTGGTCGAGTTGGTTTGCCGAAAGACATCGCTAATAGCATTTCTTTCTTACTGTCAGACAGTGCAGATTGGGTAACGGGTGCAATCTGGGATGTTGATGGCGGTGTGATTGCTGGTCGTAATTAATTAGGCTTCTTTTTAGGTGGCTGTCGCGTAGGCAAAATAGCAGCGAGATGGCCTCCTTGATGAGTATTCGCGTAGAATAGAAACTAGAAAGACAACAATAATAATTAAAACAATATTTAGAGTAAGGTCGTCATTATGCTCAACATGGACTTTTCAAAGAGACTGGTTATAGAAACCGAACCACTAGATTGGGTCGCGAGCCCTGCAAAAGGGGTATGGCGTAAGCCACTTGAAAGAGAAGAGAAAGAATCGGGCCACACGACTAGTGTGGTGAAGTACGATCCTGACTCTTCGTTTTCTGAGCACCCACATCCGCAAGGTGAAGAGATCTTCGTATTAGAGGGTGTGTTCTCTGATGAAACCGGAGATTTCCCAGCGGGCACTTATATCCGTAATCCGCCGGGCAGCGCGCATTCCCCATCCAGCAAAAATGGCTGTACGATCTTGGTTAAGCTCAACCAGTTTGACGCGAGAGACTTAACTCAAGTTCGTATTAATACTTTGGAAACAGAATGGCTTCAGGGTATTGGCGGCTTACAAGTGATGCCACTGCATGAGTTCGAACACGAGCATGTCGCGTTAGTGAAGTGGCCGGTTGGCGAACGTTTTCAGCCGCATCGCCACTTTGGCGGTGAAGAGATATTTGTACTTTCTGGCACCTTTAAAGACGAACATGGTGAGTATCCAAAACACACATGGATGCGCAGCCCACACATGAGTGAGCATTTTCCTTATGTGGAAGAAGAGACGGTTATCCTAGTGAAAACAGGGCATCTGCCATTGGATTAAAGGAATGCTCAGTAAAAGATGAGAAAGCCGCATTGTTTTGAACAAGCGGCTTTTTTTAGTTTTTATATATGAGCTGACTAGTACGCAACACCAATACGTTGGCGTGGGAATTTGCCAGCTTCGAGTTCATCAATCATCGCAATAGCGTAATCGCTGACTGAAATTTTGCTGTTACCATCTTCGTCGGTGAGCAGTTGATCGCCACCAGTGCGGTAGGTCGATAGTTTCTCGCCCGGGAATATTTCTGCGGCAGGGCTAACGAACGTCCAGTTAACTTCGCTATTAGATTGCTTGAACACTTCAAGAGCTTCGCCCTGTGCTAGCGCTTCGTTTTTGTAATCCGCAGGGAAGTCAGGAACAGTCACTAGCGGTACGTTTGGCGCTACTTCTAATGAGCCTGCACCGCCAACCCAAAGTAGACGTTCGATACCAATGCTTGGTAGTGTATCAAGCAGCTTAGTTGCTGTGCTTTTTACGATGTCGTGATTACCTAGAGCGCGTCCGCCAATCGAAGTAATTACTGCATCAACGCCGGATAGTGCGTTTGCTAGATTTGCGGCTTCGTCTTGTAAATCAAATGAACGAACTTCAATGCCTTGGGTTTCTACGCGGATTGCATCTCTTACAACAGCAACAACTTCATGTCCGCGAGCTTGAGCTTCTTGAGCGATGTGACTACCAATCCAACCTGATGCGCCTAATACTGCAATTTTCATAATGTTTCTCCAATTATCTAATTTATTGAGTCTGTTTCTCGACAGCCATTGCAGTCTAATAGCTCACTAGATTGCGATAAATATCGTAAAATGATGTAGATTGTATCTATATAGTTATCTAATAGACTTGGTTCAATGGATAAGAGAAAGTGTGATGGATAGATTGACGGCGATGCGTAGCTTTGTTGAAGTTGCGAATTGTGCCAGCTTCACCCAAGCAGCTGAGCATTTGGACATGAGTCGGTTGCAGGTTTCACGTCATGTTCAAGAGATAGAAGGGTGGCTGAAGCAGAGGCTATTACATAGGACGACTCGAAAGGTGAGCTTAACCGCGGCAGGGGAAATCGCTCTGCAGCGCTGTGAGAAGATCCTCCATGAGACCGCTGAGCTAGAAGTTACTTCACTCAATCAAACCGATGGTCTTTCCGGAACCATTCGAATTGCAGCTCCGATTGGTTTAACTCAGCACATGTTGTTGGATGTGGTCGAACAGTTCACCGAGCGCCACCCTAATATCACGGTCGAACTGTTTGCCTCAGACCGCTTTACTCAGCTGGTGGATGAGAGGATCGATATTGCACTTCGTTATACCGATCAACCTGATGATAGTTTGATTGCACGAAAGCTAATGGTTATTGATTCAGTGGTGTGTGCCTCGCAAGCCTACTTAGACAAACATGGTGAACCTGAAACGGTCGAGGCGCTTCGACAACACAATTGTTTTCGTCACTTGAATGTTTCTAAGTGGGATTTTGTTAAGGACAATCAACACTATTCAGTTGAGGTGTCTGGCACTATCAAGGCTAATGATGTTGGAGTGCTAACTCGCGCCGCACAGCACGGGAAAGGGGTAGTTCGTTTACCTTGTGACTTAGCCAACCCACTGATTGCGAATGGCAAATTGATACGAATATTGGATGAGTTTGTTTCGCCAAGCAGCGTGCTTTGGGCGGTGTATCTGTCTCGCAGCTATCAGCTTCCGGTTGTTCGTCAGTTTATTGATTTTGCGGCACAAGCTTGGGCTAGCGATATCAGGTCTGATGATGTTAGAAACTTCATAGGCAATGATACATAGCGACAAAAATTAAAAGCCCATAAATACAAAAATCCGATATCAATGGTGATATCGGATTTGAACTCAATAATTCAGAGTTCCAGCACGCTCTCCTCTCACGAAGTCTTTACATGTAATGGTGTACGGATAATCGGGTATTTATCACCTTTTCGTTGATGTCTGGTAAAGGCTGATACAAGCTTCTCGTAATGTCGGATAATACTTGGTCGTAAACTTGCGACACGACGCTAGAGATATCACTGGTTAATTCGTACATGCTATCTGCCGGTTGGGTCGCTTCGTTACTTGATGCGATCTCTGAGAGTGCATGCATCGCTCGCGTACAAACCGGTGACCCACTACTAAGAGGGCAGATAATCGATAATTGGTTAAGTTTGCGGTGTGTTTGAGATGCGTAGAATTTGAATCTCGCGTACTCCTCAGGCTTCTCCATATCAGGTATGCACATGCGTAACTTGGTCAGGATCTCCATGCAGTCTAAGATCTGTTGCCAATTCATGTGATACTCACGGCTCATGTCTTCTCGCTCAGACTGAATAAGCCAGATGATCATCACTTCATCCATTAAGAACATGCTGTGACGTATCGTTTTGCCATGAATCGATTGGTTACGCACCAAGCTACGGTTTTGCCAGTCGCTGTGCATGGCGATGAGCTTGAGGTGATAGATGCGATACATAGGGCGGCTATCAAACGACACATGGGACTGAAGCAGTTCAGATACTTCAAGTATGTTGTCGTAAATCTCGTTCACTTTGCGAATCGAGTCGCTAGACAACTTATAAGCTAGAGCATAGTGCGTTGCCGCGCGATGTTTGCGTGATAACAACAATAATTCTCTAAGCAGAACTAAGGTTTCAAACCTGTGTGATAGCGCTGTTTGTCTCTTCCTTGAGAAATGAAACAGGGCCGCAAGTACTAATAGGGATAAACCCACTGAAATAACTACAAACATATTCAACTCCTAATATTTGTATACCTACTTAGTGGTAGTGCAGACACCGTGCCAAAATAAATAAGTGTTATATTTCAGTTGCTTATGATTTCCCTGTAATTATGGATGATCAATGATGGTGCATGACTTCACCATTCTAGTGAATGTTTCTCATATTTTGCAGGATTTTTTGAGAGGTTAGTCGTGGGCGATGAGATGGAACTTAGATTTCAGTGTAGGAAATGAAGAAGGCCTCACCCTTTATATACTTTTAACTAGAAAAAGCAGTAAGAGTGAGACCTTTCAATGTTCATTTCTGAGTTTCGTTAGCTTAAGAGCTAAGCGTTTAGCACTAAACGTTACGCAAGCTTAAGGTCGAACTCAGTGCGGTACATAACCATATCTTCAATGGTCAGTACTGGCATGTTGTGAAGTTTGCCGAAAGCAACGATCTCTGGCGCTTTTGCCATTGTGCCGTCTGGGTTGGTTACTTCACATAGTACGCCTGCCGATTGAAGACCAGCCATTTGCATAAGATCCACAGTACCTTCTGTGTGGCCGCGGCGAGCAAGTACGCCACCTTTACGAGCACGTAATGGGAATACGTGGCCAGGGCGAGCAAGGTCAGTAGGCTTAGCTGTTGGGTTTGCAGCTGTCTTGATCGTTGTTACACGGTCAGCGGCAGAAACACCTGTTGTTACGCCAACTTTTGCTTCGATAGTGACGGTGAACGCAGTTTGGTTTGCGCTGTTGTTATCAACAACCATAGGTGGAAGTTCAAGTTGGTTTGCTTGCTCGTCGGTTAGACATAGGCACACAATTCCACTGCATTCGCGGATCATAAGCGCCATTTGAGCATTGGTTAGGTGTTCTACTGAGTAGATGATGTCGCCTTCGTTCTCACGATCTTCATCGTCAAGTAGAAGTACGCCACGACCTTCGCGCAGAGCTTGCAGTGCGTTTTCAACGCGAGTGATTGGTTCGCCAAATTCGGCAAGTAGTGAAGACTGATTCATGGTTAAACTCCTAAAATATCACCAGAATCAGGGCTGTATGAGGGATCTCAACCGAGCACGACAAAGCCTACTCATTACAAGAGGCTTTAGCTCATTATGGTTTTATCCAAAACGAAATGCACCCGTCTGAGTTGGAGGCATCAACCCAATAGATAGGTGCGCCTTTCCAACTTAAACGAGTGTGTTTCCATTCTCTCTCATCCGGACTATAACCGTCGGCTCTGGCATCTCACCAGATCTGCTGACCTCGACGAATCGAGCGCTCGCGGGCTTATCTTTAGATTTTGCTAAGGACATACCGCCGGTGGGGAATTTCGCCCCGCCCTGAGAATAAAAATTAATAATTTGTTTTGCTTTGAAAGCAGACCAGATGGTAATCCTTTCGATAGTGGATTTAAAGGACTGACAGCAAAATTTTTCAGATTCTGGCCTTATAATCCGGTAAGTGTTCACTTTATCGGCAGACCTTGGCGTGTGGTGTATAGCGGTGCGCAGGCTATGTTTAGTGGGTTTTGATGTCTATATGTACACAAGTGGATGGTCTGGATTATTGGTGATGGCGTGACAGTTCATCAGCTCAATACTTAAGAGGCCCTTTAATCGATTATTGTTACACCATGACGGCTTACTGACCGTTTTGACATAAAATTGATATTGGCGATGCTAAGCTGCGATAGCATCCGAGCACTTTATCTCAAAGATCTTAGCCATGACTTCTCTGTTCTCTAACAAATCCAAAGGCTTATTACTGCTCGTTTTAAGCTTGTATTCTCTAGTGCCTTTTTTGATCTTTGGATCTGACTTCGACCTTGGAAGCGCGGTTCTGCCTTTCTACGGTGCTTTTATGACGTTCGTGACTTACTCGGCGGGTAATCAAGGGTTCTTGGTCACGCTCGCTGTTTTGTCTTTAGTCCTGCTCACGATGAAGTTTTCCAAAGCTAAGTTAGTCAGTCTTTGTCTGCAGCTCGGCTTGTTGTTGGTGCTTAGCTTTGCAGCGAAAACCTTCTTAAAGTATTCCACTGAGAGCCCTCGTCCTTATTCTGAGTATTTGGTAACGCAGGAAGTCGTTGAAATGCCAGAGCTGTTTTACGAGCTGCCTTTGGTAGAAAAAAATGCCGCGATTGAATCTGTGCAAGATAAGGTCAGCGAGTGGCGAACTCGTCATTGGCATGGAGAAACGGATTACTCTTTCCCATCTGGACATATGATTTTCGTCGGTGTGTGTTTGGCGTTCTTTGGTGGTCTTCTCCTAGAGGCGAAACGCTTTTATCTAGTCGGCGGTTTACTGGTTTGGGCTGGTGGTGTCGCCTATAGCCGTGTTTGGCTTGGCATGCATCGACCAGAGGACTTAGCCGGATCTATTGCCTTTGCGGGTTTGATCTATTTATTGGTGCCGCTTATCTCAGAGCAAAAAATAGAACGCTATTTACCTGCATTTTTGAAACAGACTTCTTAGGGATCCGTCCTCACTGCAAAAGAAGGGCTCAGATTAGCAGTACGTAATAAACGCTACTGATTGAGCCCTAGCTCTGCTTGCTTCTTTTTGGTTAGACCTAAGGACACAATTCGGTGTGACTCAATGAGATAGTATCTCAGCTCCTCATCCCTTTGTGGCGTGCTTTCAAACAGCTGAATCCATTTCATACCGCGTGAAGCAAAGTAGGGTGCGGGTTTATAGCCCGGCTCTTCTTTGAGAAAGTCGAAATTCTGATCGGACGCCTTGAAGATAAACGCAGGCTCATCTTTCGGTCCCCAACCACCAATCGCAAACACCTTGCCACCCACTTTCCAAACGTGCGAGTTATTCCACTGCATCACATAACTGGTTGCAGGCAGTGACTCGCAGAATGCGTTGAATTCGTCGTAAGTCATAGAGCGTCCTTTTATCTATTGGGTGTTTGTGTTGGTTTTCTAAGATGTCTTTCTTCTTCTTGTCTTTATCGCCAATAACTAGCCAGCTAAACCCTGCCAGATTGCCGTAAAGCCACTGAGAGAACATAGCAGTAATGAACCAATGCGTATCTTCTCTTTAGGGATGCTTTGTGTCGTCATTAACGCCACTTTGTAACCCAACCAAGCAGCAGGCAGCAAAGGTATAGTGATGATCAAGTGGTGTAGCGTGAAGAAGCCAATTGGGATCTGTACAACCAACGAAATGATCGAACTAAACACGAAAAACGCAGAAAGGTTACCACGAAGCTGATTGGCATCTTGGTGTTGTAATAGTAGTGCCATCGGCGGACCACCAATACCCGAGCTGGTGCCAAAGAACCCAGAAAAGAACCCCGCAATACCCATCTTAGTTGGGGTTGGTTCGAGTCTAAAGGGCAATAGGCTAACAATCACGGCAAATACTACCAATAAGCCCAACCATAGTGATAACACGCTCGTTGAAACCATCACCAACAAAGCACCACCTGCCAGTGACCCAGGAATACGGCCCAGCAATGCGATTTTTAATCCGCCAATAGAGATATTTGCTCGATGTTTAAAAGCGTTGAATAACGAGATAAACAGACCGATTAAACAGATAGGTGCAGGTACATAATCAGGAGAGACCAAAAACAGCAGTGGAGCTGCAACAATGGCCAAACCAAAGCCGATTGCGGTTTGCACAAATGAGCCGACAAAAATAAGTGCCATTGCGATAAGGACAGTCTGATCCATGTATTCCATAAGCCTGCGGATTAGTTTTAAAGGAGCGGGTGGATACTATAAATGAAAACCAAGAGAATAGTCTTATTATTCAGTGAGCTTTATGCCAGTTTCGCTAGTTATAGTTTCTATTATCGCGACCAACAAAAAAGCGAGTGAGTATCTCAGGATGCTTCCTTTCAATACTCACTCGCTTTATTGGAACGACTTGTTGTTTACGCTAGTGGGGGAGTCAGCATAAAACGTTAAGCCATTGCCAATTTCACTCGCTCAATCGGCTTGTCATTGATTGGTAAATGGATAAGTGCTGCTGCAAATGCCAGTACCACCGTTGACCACCAGATTGGCTCGTAAGAACCGTAGTAATCGTATATACGACCACCCACCCAAGCGCCTAAGAAGCTACCCACTTGGTGAGTAAAGAACACCAAACCGTACAACGTTGATAGGTAACGGGCACCGAAGATCTGACGTACTAAGCCAGACGTTAGCGGAACCGTACCCAACCAACAGAATCCAATTGCCGCACCGAAGATAGCCGCGGTTGATTCAGTCACAGGCAGAGTAACAAACGCACCGATAACCACAGTACGCACTAAGTACAGTGCAGACATAACGTGGCGTTTGCTGAACTTGTCGCCCATTACACCCCAGAAGTAAGACCCAAAGATGTTGAAGATGCCAACGTAAGCCAGTGCCATTGCAGCGCTGCTCGCGGGTAGGTCTTTATCTGCTAAATAGCTCGGTAAGTGCGTTGCGATAAACATTACGTGGAAACCGCACACGAAGAAGCCCGCGTGAATCAACCAGTAACCTTTGTGAGCAAACGCTTCAGACAACGCTTCTTTGAGTGTTTGGTTCTCTTCAGCTTGCGCTTGTTTGTTTGAGGCTGCTTTAGGCGCTCGCATGAACAGCGCAAAAGAGATCATCAAACAACACAGTACGCCAAACACTTGCATCGCACTCTGCCAGTCAAATTCATTCAGCATGTATTGTGCGCCCGGAATTACCGCGAACATACCAAATGAACCTGCAGCCGTGGTTAAGCCAAACGCCTTAGCCGCGTTCTCTGCTGGTACAACTTTCGCTACTGCGCCAAGCACGATCACGTAACTTGTCGCACTCAAGCCAAGACCAACCAGTGCGCCTAACGAAACGTAAAGCATGCTCGATTCGGTAGAAATTGAGGCAAGAAGTAAACCCAAACCGTAAGCACATGCGCCAGCAATAATGATGCGTCTTGCTCCCCATTTGTCAGCGGCCATACCAACAAAAGGTTGGAACACACCGAACAATAAGTTTTGTAGAGCAATAGAGAAGCTGAAAAACTCTCGACCCGTGCCGAAATGCTCTGAAATTGGCATCATGAAAATGCCGAATGATTGTCTGATCCCTAGACTGATAATAAGTGTGCCTATCCCTAGCCATACCAGTAAAGGAAAACGGAAAATGCTCATTCTAATACTCTTAAATTAATGGTGGTGATGTGAGTGGTCTTGCGCTGACATGTGTTGGTCAGTCATCTCATGGTGATGTTCGTGCCCAGAATGATCATGCCCTGACTGCTGGTGGCAACCACTGCTTACGGCATGCTGAGCCAAGAGATCAATCAATGGCTGACTGTGATGCACAATAACCAAACTAATGACGAGGAATAACGTCATTCTGGCAAGTTGGGCAAAAAGAGATTGTGAAAACATACGGTGTTGACATGCGCTCAATGTTGTAAGAAGTCGCGCATCATAGTGATGAGTCGGGTATGTATCAAATGACCATTTGTGATGTAGTCTATGCGTTTTATGCATAGATTGTCGCTTGATTGGAATTGGTATAAAACGCGCTCAATAAATAAGAAAACTTGAAGCTCGTTAGTTAATTGAAACAAGTATCTAATTAAGAATGAAAGTCTAAATTAAGGCTTATAACTAGCTGTTTAATTTAAAGTTTCACAAAGCCGTAAAAACTAATATACAAACTAATCACTAAGCAACATTGCTCGTTCACTCGACTTATCTGTCAAACATCGTAAATTTGGGCATAAATCGTTTCAAGACTACTGAAACGCGATGTTAAAAGATTCAGGGAGAGTCATTCACATGGATAAAGATCATAATCTTCGCGAAAACTTACTGGCACTGATCTTAGGTAGCGCATTGGTTTCACTCGGCGTTATCTTTTTCAACCAAGTCGATTTGCTCACCGGGGGCACGGCTGGTCTAGCGATCTTCATTACCAAAGTAACAGATTTGAGCTTTGGCCAAGTATTCTTCGCACTTAACTTACCTTTCTATATTTTGTCGGTTGCTCGTATGGGCTGGCGCTTCACAATCAATACGTTTATCGCGGTTTCGATTGTTTCGTTCGCCGTGGATCACTTGTATCACGTGATTCAAATTGCCGAAATTCATGCATTGTATGCAGCTTTACTTGGTGGTGGCTTGATTGGTACCGGCATGCTGGTGATTTTCCGTCACAAGATGAGCTTAGGTGGCTTCAACATTCTGGCGTTGTTCTTACAAGAACGTTTTGGAATTCGAGCAGGTAAGGTTCAGATGGCATTAGACTGCACGATTGTTGTGCTTTCTCTGTTCATTGTTGATGTGTCATTGGTTCTTCTGTCTGTGCTTGGTGCGATAGTCACCAACTTGATTCTAGCAATGAATCATAAACCGGGGCGCTATCAACCTGTGGTAAAAGCGGAAGCAGCATAGTTCGGTTCGCTCAAGCTCTAGATTTGCTTAAGTAAAGAGTGATTTGCAGATTATGAAAACAACAAAGCCAGCATTAATTGCTGGCTTTGTTCTATTGAAATAACGGATTCGATGTAACGATTAACACTTGCCGCAGCTGGCGTTCGGCTTAAGCTCGCAATCAATCACATTGCCTTGTTGATCAAGGGACAAGTTACAACACTCTTCAAACAGGTTCTTAAGATCAGCACGGCTTTTTTGCACGCGGGATTTAACCGTTGAATAGCTGACGTTCTGCGCTTCTGCGATCTCTTTTTGGCTTTGGCCTTTGATGTCGACCGCAAGCAGTAGCGATGAACTTTGTTCTGGCAATGCCTGAATAAAAGGTTCAATACACAATGAAAGTTTCTGCTTAAATTCAGAGTCGTGGTCTAAATCGGTAAACCACAGATCTTCAGCATCAATTTGGCTATCACGTTGTTGGCGTGCATGCTTACGGTAGAAGTCGATAATGGTGTTGTTGGCTAACTGGAACAGCCAAGCCTTAACACTGCTAGCATCTTGTACCTTATCTAAGTTCTGATAGGTCTTAATCAAGATATCTTGGAGCAAGTCGTCTACATCCGCAGAGTTGTTGACCTTTGAATGCAGGAATGACTTTAATGCTTGCTGATACTCGGCCCAGACTTGTTCGAGCTTCAAAGGTGCATTAGTTGCACTGTTCATTTACGCAACATTCGTCTTGTAAGAAATCAATCACACCTTCTAGGCACTCATACTCCGCCACGCAGAATAGAGTTCTTCCTTCTCGTCTTTGGCTGATTAGGCCCGCAGACGCCAAGCTTGATATGTGGTGAGACAAGGTAGAACCGGGAATGCCTAGCTCTTCTTGTAGGCCGCCAACTGCAATGCCTTGGTAGCCAGCTTTAACGACACTCTTATAAATGGTTAGGCGAATAGGGTGCCCCAACTCTTTAAGTGCTTTCGCAACGACTTCTAAGTTCATATTAACTCCTCAAGATTTAATTTCGATGTTAGTCGAAATGTATGTCGAATTCAAATTTAAAAACGGTGTCTGTGTAAGTTATTGAAAAACTGTGTTTTCGAAAATCATTTCGATTTTTATCGAAATAATGCTTGTTCTGGAGCTGTTTATTTCTATAATTCGAGAATATTCGAAATTAAGGATTGGTTACTTTTCTCATAGAGCCCGACCTTCAATCCAGTTTGGAGTTAATTATGAGCAATGAAATGTTAACAATGCTGAAAGACGCACTTGATATGTTCGCTTTCTTAGCAGTAGAGCTAATTATCCTTTTCTTAGCGATCAGCTACATTGTTGGGATTCTTCAAGAGTTCCTTACACCAGAAAAGATTCAATCTATCCTGAGCTCACGTAATGGTAAGGGTTATGTAGTAGCAGCACTACTGGGTGCAATTACACCTTTCTGTTCATGTTCGACCATTCCTTTCTTAAAAGGATTGCTGCGTGCAAGAGCGGGTTTCGGTCCAATGATGGTGTTCCTATTTGGTAGCCCACTATTGAACCCAGTGATCATTGGTTTGTTTGTGATTACCTTCGGTTGGCAAGTTGCTGTGTTCTACTTCCTTGTAGCAATGACGGTGTCTGTAGTGGCTGGTTACGCACTTGAGAAGCTTGGCTTTGAGCGTTACGTAAAACCTGAAGCGTATGAATCAACAGGTTCAGCTTCAAGCTGTGGCACTAGCTGTGGTGACTCTGCTCCTAAGAAAGCAGCACCGGTTAAAGCAGAATCTTCATGTGGTACAAGTGCATGTGGCGAACCTGCACCCGTAATGGCGAAAGAGACATCTTGCTGCGATTCTAAAAAAGAAGAGCCACAAGTAACGGTTTCATGCTGTTCAGCGGATGGAAGCGCAACAGCTGAAATCGTAGAGAAGAAAGAACCTAGTCGTTGGATGAGAATTTGGTTCTCAACTTGGAAAGACTTCAAACAAGTTTTCCCTTACCTAATGATGGGTATCGCGATTGGTTCATTCATCTACGGCTTCATTCCTACAGACCTAATTGCACAGTACGCTGGTGAAGGTATGTGGTATGCGATTCCAGTAGTTGCCGTGATTGGTATTCCACTGTACATTCGTGCTGAAGCGGTAATCCCATTAAGTGCAGCTCTAGTACAGAAAGGTATGGCGTTGGGTTCAGTAATGGCATTGATCATTGGTAGTGCAGGTGCAAGTTTGACGGAAGTTATCCTGCTTAAATCAATCTTCAAGAACCAAATGATTGCAGCATTCCTATTCGTTATCCTAAGCATGGCGATGGGTGCAGGCTTCCTATACAGCTTCATCTTTGGTTAATCAGGCTTGATTATGAGATAACACCCTCGATACCAAGAGATAGATAATAAAAGAGCTCACTTAGTTGAGCTCTTTTTTGTTTAGCTTATCAGTCCGGGGGCTAGAAACCGCGAATATCCAGCTCATTATTGATCAATACAACGCACTGAGAAGCAAACAGCATGTTCGGGCCTAAGCTGATTTTTTCTGTCCCTAAGCGCTTTAAGCTGTTGTAGCTTTTCTTCGGCATAGGGATGTGATCAGTAAGAAGGAAACATGGGTTTTCAGCAATCTCTGCATCACGGATAAAGTCACCTTTCTTATCCATCATGTATAGCTGGTGGTCTTCAGCCAGTTCTTTGACTAGTTTTTCAAAGCTCATAGTGCGAACGACGATTCCTGGTTCAACCTGACGAGTCTGCTCTTTGGTCATACCTTGAGAAGCATCAACCGCTCTTACTACCGCTGATAACAATGCCGATTCATGAAAGCCACCAATGTTGGTGATCTCATTTGAATCGAAAGTGATCGTACGTGAAAAGTCTTTAGTACTTTCTAATACAAGGTGTACGGTGACATTCTCACGGTGAGATTGAGCAACGAAGATCGTGTTCATCAGAGTATGAGCCAGAATCTCAGTATGAGCATCTTGCCCAACACCTTCTAAGATAAGTTTGCTCTCTGTAGGGGCTGCGCGAGCGCGTAATACAAATGAACGCATGGAATGTACCTTGTCAGTATGTGATAAAGCGAAACGGGCTTTATCAACATGAATTGATGAATAACCAAAATTGTGGCGGTATGTAACTCTTTTCTATTAATGAAGTCAAATAGAGTTGCGTATAGCGCCAACCAGAAGAACTCTGCGTATTAAATAGAGAATGACCACATTACAAGATGGTAAGGGTTGAAGCGACCCAATGTTTACGTAGATAGTATGCGCAAATTATTAGGTGACTTACATAAGGAAGTAGTCGATGAAGTTACAGAAGATCAATAAAGAAGAATATAGAAAGAAGATGAACCTGCTGTTGGTTTCGTTGGTTGGGTCACTCGCAGTGTTCGCCATTGTATTCGGAACCATACTGATCGAGCTATTCGGTTCAGGGCAATCAATCGCAGGCGAATCGACAGGTAATTTCCACTTGAACGTATTAGGTGTGATCTTATCAGTCGCATTGAATGCATTTATCGCGAGCCGTGTGAAAGGGCATGATTACTTCAAAGAAGCGCTTTATGTATGGAACCTTAAACAAATCCATAATCAAATCTATCGTAAGCTCAAGCGTATTCAACCCAAAGCTGAGCAAGGCGACCGAGACGCGCTGACCATCCTTTATTTCTATTACACCACGCAAAAACAGGTATACGACCTAGACAACAACACATTGACGATAAAAACAGTTCAGCAATCGCTAGATAACATCCTAGAAGTGAGTGAGAAATGGAGCATTGAGCTAGATATAGAGGCTTTTTCGAAAGATCTAATCGCAAAGTTTTAAGTAATACACCCATTATTGTATGAGCTTTGAGCTACGAAAGAGCCTTTTGACGTAAAAGTAGCCACTTAAGCAAGTTTTTTGAATTTTTATCAAAAAAGGGGTTGCCATGTTTTCGATGATCTCTATAATGCCGCCTCACTGACACGGCAGATGCCATAAGGCTTCAGCGGTAATCAGTAAGACGGAAAGTTCGAAAGAAATTAATTTTAAAAAGTGTTTGACACTTAAGATTAAATCGCTAGAATTCACGTCCGCTTTCAAGGGTTTCTTTGTAAAAAGAAAGTTTCGACAAGCAAAGCTCTTTAACAA
>NZ_JBFRNU010000002.1:0-13837 GCF_041471145.1 Vibrio sp. 10N.261.54.A5
ACTATTGGGGGTCAGTTCAGTTTGCTGTGGCTTTGTTATTTTGGTGTCTTTTAGATATCAATTAGTTCGATTGATGCAAACCGTTCCAAACTATATCGCGGTAGCGTGCTTGGTTCGTGTCGCCTTCTGTACTAAAGACCATGATGGTTGCATCTTGGTTTAAACCTAGCTGATCACGTACTGCTTGGTCTGCACCTTCACGACAAAGTTGGTACAACAGACCTAACGTAATTGCACCTGACTCACCACTGACAATTTGGCTATCGCCGTGTAATGGGTTTCCTAAAACTCTCATACCATTCGCTGAAACACTGTCTTCAACCGATACAAAATGGTTGCTGCAATCGCGGAGTACTGGCCAAGTCACGGGATTTGGCTCACCGCAAGCAAGACCTGCCATAATCGAATTCAATTCACCCGATACATTGACCATTTCGCCTTTCACACCTGAGCGGAAGATACAGTCTGCTGCAGCTGGCTCAGCAATAATGGTTTCGAAAGTGCCCGCACCTAGCTTATCAACTAAGTAGCCCAATACACCGCCAGCCATTGCGCCAACACCTGCTTGTAAAAAGACGTGAGTGGGTGACCCAAACTCTGATGCCTGAACTTGTTCAACGGCTTCATCTGCCATTGTCATGTAGCCTTGTGAAATCCATGTTGGGATTTCTTCATAGCCGTCCCAAGCGGTGTCTTGAACAAGCATCCAACCATTGTCTTGCGCAGTTTGGTTCGCCATACGTACCGTGTCGTCATAGTTAACTTCTGTCACGATACACTCGGCACCTAGGCCTTGGATACGGTTTACACTCGCTTGAGATGAGCCTTTTGGCATATAAACTACGGCTTTTTGTCCCATTTCACGAGCTGCCCACGCTACGCCCGTACCGTGGTTACCCGCAGTCGCTGTAGTAAATACCAATGGTTTATCTAATTTTGAAGCCACCGTTTTAAGGTTGATCTCAGAGATATCAATACCTAGGTGTTTAGCTAATTGACGACCAAGTGCGTAAGAGCCACCCAGCACTTTAAAGGCATTTAAACCAAAGCGTTTTGATTCGTCTTTCACCAAGATGGCTTTGACGCCCAATTGTTTTGCCAAGTTAGGAAGAGAGACAAGTGGTGTAGGTTGGTAACCTTCGATCTGGCGGTGAAACTCACGCGCTTGTTGGGCTTGAGAAGCGGTGAATAGTTCGCAGACTTGACCAGTATAGAATGAATTTTTTGATAGTTTTAACATAGGACACACTTAGATACAGACAGATGAATTAAAGGTCATTAAGCGATGGTCAATGACCTTGTTTAGTCGTTCATAGCGACAGGTAGTATTGCGAAAAATGCTACGCGATTACTTGATGTAAGCGATCGCTTCCACTTCAACTAATGCGTCTTTTGGTAGACGAGCCGCTTCAACACAAGAGCGTGCTGGTGCATTCTCAGTCCCGAATACTTCTGTGTATACCTCGTTAAATGCGACGAAGTTTTCCATATCAGATAGGAAACATGTGGTCTTAATAACAGTGTCCAGTGAACCACCGCTTTGCTCTAGTACAGCTTTCAAATTTTCTAGTGACATACGAGCTTGCTCTTTAATGCCACCTTCAACAAACGCCATTGTTTTTGCATCAAGAGGCAGCTGACCAGAAGTGAAAATAAGGTCTTTGAATGCCATGCCTTGAGAGTATGGGCCGATTGCTGCAGGTGCTAGATCTGTATGGATTTTTGTTTTCATTTCATTTCTCTTTATAGGATTTTTAAGCTCTAAACTCGCGGATATATTTATAGATAGCGTGGCGAGTTATACCAAGACGTTCAGATACGAATGCTGTCGCCTCTTTCAATTCGAAAATACCATTCTCAAGCAATAGCTTGGTAATGGCTTTGTTTCGACCTTTCAAGTTGACTGACTCATCGTTGTCGACTTCAAAAATAGCGTGCTCAAGTGCTTGCTCAATCACTTCTGTTGTTGAAGCTCCAAAGTTCTCATGCACACCCACAGGGGCATGAGCAATGTCCGGCATTAAAGTTTTTATGATCTCAGGAAACGGGTGAGACAAATTCATGTTGATACAGAATAGTCCAATCGGTTTGCCATTTTCTCCAGCTAGCACACAGGTCGTAGATTTAAGCAGTGACCCATCTTTGCTGGTGGTGAAGTAACTCTTTGGCGTGACCTCACCAGTGCTCTCAAACACACTCAGCATTTTCAGCCCTAGATCGGTGATAGGTGACCCTACTTCTCGACCTGTGTGATGACCGTTCACGATCTTCACCACTGATTTTTCAAAGCTCTCGAATGAGTGAATCACTACCTCACAATGCGGACCAATAAAGTCGGCAATAGTTTCGGCTAAGCGAAAGTTCAGTGCGAGATGCTCTCTGTCATTGTCGGTGAATTCTACGTTAAACGATTTATATGCTGATGCGTTCATTTTAGACCACTGTTGTTAACTTTAATTGCCTTTCATTATCTTTGGTTACTCGATGGATTTCAAGTTGCCAATTAACTTTATGTAACTATAAAACTATACACTCGCTCCTTGCACAAGCCTAAAGTTACAAATAAGTACCTAAAATTGATCGAAATCAACAAAAATTCTGGTTCTAGATGCTTTTGGGTCACTATAGTTAACTGTGAGATTGTGGTCACATTATTTAACTAAAATGTCAGTAAGATGCTCATCGTAACGTAAACAAAATTGAACTATAGGGTCGGTTCGTAATTGCTGACCCAACAATAATAATTAGAGGCCCCAATGACTAACTACCTAAACCGAGGCTTTGAACAAGCTGAGTTTGAAAACAGAACATTACGCGCTCAAAAAGTTATGCATGAGATGAAGCTAGACGCGATGATTTTTACTACGGAACCAAACGTTCGCTATTTTACTGGTTTTCACACTCAGTTTTGGCACAGCCCAACTAGACCATGGTTCGTTGTTATCCCAGCAGAAGGTAAACCTATTGCTATTGTTCCTGAGATTGGTGCTAGCGGTATGGCAGGAACATGGGTTGAGAACATCATTACTTGGCCTTCACCAAGGCCAGAAGATGACGGCATTAGCTTGGTTGCAAGCACGTTGAACTCTTTACCTTGTCGTCACGGCAGAGTTGGCGCGACATTAGGGATTGAGTCTCACTTGCGTATGCCAGTAAATAACTACCTCAAATTAACCACCATGGTTAAGAAAGATTTTGTTGATGTGTCATTAGCGATGCATGAGCTTCGTCAGATTAAATCACAAGCTGAAATAGAAAAAACTCGCGAAATCTGTCGTATTACCAATGTGGGCTTTAGCAAAATTCCTGGGTATGCAAAAGCCGGCATGACCGAGCGTGAAATCTGTAAACAGTTCCGTATCGATATGTTGTTAGAAGGTGCAGATGAATGTCCTTACATCATCGCAGGCTCAGGACCTGATGGTTATGACAGCATCATCATGGGTCCTACCGATCGCATTATTGAACCGGGAGATGTGTTGATCATCGATACGGGTGCTGTACGCGATGGTTACTTCTCTGATTTCGACCGTAACTGGGCATTTGGTCATGCGAGTGAGCAAACCAAAGCGGCATACCGCGCTACTTACGAAGCGACCACGAAAGGCTTCGAGGCAGCGAAACCGGGCGCAACCACGACTGACATCTACAACGCGATGTGGGGAGTACTAGAAGCTAATGGTGCATTGGGTAACGACGTTGGTCGTCTAGGTCATGGATTAGGTATGGAACTGACAGAGCGTCCGTCTAACACCGCTACCGACAACACAGTACTTAAGCCTGGCATGGTGATGACGCTAGAACCGGGCATGGTTTACGCACCGGGTAAGTCGATGGTTCACGAAGAGAACATCGTGATTACTGAAGACGGCGCTGAATGGTTGAGCGAACGAGCTGAACCAGAACTGATCATTATTTAGCTAAAAATTTAGCACCGTACAAATTTAACACCCTACAAAAGCTGACTCTGGATTCTGGAGTCAGCACATAAAAACTATAAAAATACGAGTTTCTCATGCAAACAATAGAACAGTTTCGACAATTTGAAATCCCATTACAGCACGTTCAGGCTCCAAGGATTGGTCGAGTTCATATCGGTTTAGTGCAACTAAGTACTGACCACTCTTTAGAGATGGACTGGGCAAAATTACTGGGCACACAAGCAGGAGTGTTTAGCTCCCGTGTTTATTACAGCAGCGAAATGACTCCAGAAGCGCTCGACCAAATTGCGGTTGGTATCAGCGAAGCATCCGATCTAATAGCGACGGGTTTACCCATGGATGTCATGGCGTTTGGTTGCACTTCAGCTTCTATCATTATCGGTGAAGAAAAAGTCGCTAACCTTCTTACACAAAATCGCGGTGATATTCCCGCAACCAACCCATGGACAGCTGCTCAAGCCGCATTTAAGCACTTGGGTGCAAAGAAAGTTGCCGTGTTTTCCCCCTACCCAACAGAAGTGAATTTCCCTCTTTATCAACAACTGACTGCCGCTGGCTTTGAAGTCCCTGTTTTAGGTTCACTTGGCATTGAGAAAGACACTGACATCACGACGGTTTCAAAGGAATCGATGATGGAAGCGTTGAGCAAAATGTTGCCGGGCTCTGGTGCCGATGTGGTGTTTATGTCTTGCACCAACCTTCGTGTTCTTGACCACATTCAAGAGATTGAAGATCGATTTGGTATCCCAGTCGTGTGCAGCAACTCTGCGATGTTCTGGCACTGCATGCACTTAGTCGGCAACAAAGCTCAATGTCCAGGTTACGGACAATTGCTAAATCAATAGCAACCAATGAATAAAGGAATTTTAAGATGAGTAATACAACTAAAGGTTGGTTAGCTGCCATTTTCATTGGCATGCTTTGGGGTATTCCGTGGATCGTAGGGACACCTATTTTAGAAGTAATGGACGCACAAGTCTTGGTATGGGTTCGCTATACCGTCGCTTTCATTACTCTGTTTGTGATTATCCAAGTCAGCAATGCGATGGGTAAACCACAGAAAAAAGTCGATTTTAAACTTAATTGGGCAAACCGACACGACATCTTCTGGGCGGCATGTTGCGGCATTATTGGTCAAGGTGCTTTCAGTTTTCTATCGTTCCTATCTCTTGATTACATTACCGCTTCAGAAAACGGCGTGATCCAAGGCCTTATCCCAATCATCATTTTGTGTGTCGGTTTCCTTCGCCACGGCGAGCGTTTTACACCACTACAAATCTTGGCAGCTGTTGGCGCCTTCGTTGGTGTCGCTATTTTGGTTATGGACCCTTCTGTTGAAGGCAGCGGGTTTAACATTGGTCACTTGATCTGTCTGGGTAGTGCCGCGAGCTTCTCCACGATGGCTTACGCTCGTGCCAAGCTTGCTGAGAAATATGGTTCAGTGGCGACGATGTATCACCAGTTTGTTTTTGCGGCAATTGGCTTCGGTCTTTACCTACTGGTTGTCGGCGCCGATTTCTCTTCAGCTCTCGGTATTTTCAGTTCTCCACTTCGTATTGCTTGTATTGCAATTCTGGGTGTGGGTATTTCAGGTATCAGCTACCTAATCTACATCTATGCAATGGAACGAGTTGGCGTAGACGGAACGGGTATGGCACTTAACTTGATGCCTCTGTCTTCTTTCGTCCTGGCTGTGTTTGCTCTCGGTGAAGCGGTAACGCCAATGCGACTACTAGCGATTGCAGTCGTTATTGGCTCAATGATGTTGTTCATGAAGTTTGGTAAGGCGAAGAAAAAAGCGCCTCAGCTGAAAACGGCGACAGACGTTAACTAGCGAAAAACCACTAAATAAAATTATGAGTAATAAGGCGGTGTGCGCACCGCCGTTACCTAAAAATTATGGAAGATAGACAGATGAACACAACAAACAGAGACACATTTTTAGGATGGACTGCTGCCATTGCTGTTGCCTGTATCTGGGGCGTAACTGGGGTGGTATCTAAGCCGCTCTCTATGGCTGTTGACCCGATGACATTGGTATTTTTCCGCTACGTTACTGCGGTAATTGGCCTTTCCATCATTTTCTTTTTTACATCACGTAGTAAAAGCTTGAGCGCTGACTTGGGTTCTTCGTTAAAGATCGATACCAAAGATATTGGTCGCATTGCGCTTTGTGGCATCGTTGGACAAGGGGTGTTTTCACTGTTCAACTTCCTTTCTCTTTCTCACATTGGTGCGACTGAAAACGGTGTTATTCAAGGCATGCAGCCGTTCGCGACGGTTTTCTTTGGCATGATGTTTATGAACTTCCGCATGAACAAGATTCAGTGGGGTGCTTTTATTGCTTCGGCGGTTTGTATTTACGCAATGAGTGTTGGTCCGACAAACTCCATTGAAGGTGGTACGCCACTACTAGGTTACGTTTACGTGACGTGTTCAATGCTGGCGTTAGCGTGGACAGCTCACTTACGAGCTAGTTTAGCGGACAAATACGGTTCAGTTGTTTCTATGCTTTACCAATACATCTCAGTTGCAGTAATGGGCATCATCGTTGTATTGACCATGGGCTTAGACCTATCTCAGATTTACATTATCTTCTCTAGCCCGCTGTTAATTGCTTTGCTTATTTTTTTAGGTACGGGTATCTCTGGCGGTAGCTACTTGATTCAATTGTATTCTTTCAAGCGTATCGGTGTCGAAAAGGCAACGATGGCATTAAATCTCATGCCTTTGGTTGGCTACTTAGTGGCGGTTTTAACACTTGGCGAACAGATGGCAATGGGCAAAACCATCGTTGTTTCATTAATTGTGGTCGCACTTTACGTGTTCACGAAGTTTGAGACAAAGCAGGAAGAACAATCTTCAGAAAATTTAGCGTGCGATAAAAAAGCAACACCAGAAGCGAGCTAAGTGATGAAATCAGTGACTAAAGGTTGGATGGCAGCGATTGGCGTGGGGTTGTTATGGGGCTCTGAGGGCGCATTAGCTACCTTGCCATTACAAACCATTGATGCGCGATTGTTGGTGTGGCTACGCTACATGATGGCATTCTTTGTTTTATCTTTAGTCCTGATTTTCTCAGCAATGATCCACAAGAAAACTCAAAGCAAACCGAAGTTGGCGTTTAGTTGGGATAATCGGAGCGATCTATTCAAGTTGTTGGTATGTGGTGTCGTTGGCCAAGGTTTGTTTAGCTTTCTTTCGTTTCTCTCGTTGGACTATATTTCACTGTCAGAAAATGGCGTTATTCAGGGACTTGTTCCCATTGCTATCTTGGCGATAGGTCAGCTTTTTTACGGCGCTCGATTTACTCGTATGCAAATCGTCTCTAGCGGAATCGCTTTGGTTGGCGTCAGCATGTTAGTGCTAGCTCCTCCGTTTACGTCTCAAGATAGAGGAGTAAACATCGGGCACCTGATTTGTCTATTGAGTGTGCTGAGCTTTGCGTCGGTGACTCATTTGCGCGCTCAGCTTGCAGAAAAATACGGTGCAACTTGCACCATGCATTATCAATTTGGTTTTGCGGCGGTTGGATTTTTCATTTATTTACTGGTTTCAGGCATTGATGTACCAAGCCTGTTACTGGTAATTCGCCCTTCTTGGTCGTTACTCTGCATTATCGTGCTAGGTGGCTTTGTATCAGGGCTGGGCTACATCGCATACATATACGGCATAGAGCGTGTTGGTGTTGAAGGCAGCAGTATGGCTTTAAATCTGATCCCTATGTCTGCATTTTTCATCGCTGTTTTGGTGTTTGGAGAACCCATCACACCTTTTAGGGCGCTGGCTGTTGGCTTGATTATTGTGGCAATGATGCTGTTTGCTGCATCCAACAAGTCCCGCGAGATGACATCTAAAACAGTTTTAACAAATTAATTTTAAGTATTTATTGGAGTTTCCATGACTAACATTGCCAACGTTACAGAATGGCGCCGCCATTTACATCAGTACCCAGAGTTCGGTACTGAAGAGTTCATAACATCTGAATTTGTAGCGAACAAGCTCGAAGAGTTCGGCATTGAAGTTCACCGTGGTATTGGCGGAACAGGTGTGCTTGGAATTCTGAAAAATGGCACAAGCGATCGCTCGATTGGTCTACGTGCGGATATGGATGCGCTGCGCATTCATGAACAGAACACTTTTTGTCACGCTTCAAAACATGAAGGAGCGATGCACGCTTGTGGACATGATGGCCATACCGCGATGCTACTGGGTGCGGCGCAAGAGTTAGCAACCAGTAAGCAATTCGATGGCACTGTGTACTTCATTTTCCAACCAGATGAAGAGCGAGGCACAGGAGCGAAAGCGATGATCGCTGATGGCCTGTTCACTCGTTGGAATATGGATGCGATTTACGCGATGCATAACTTACCGGGTATCCCAGAAGGTAAATTTGTGACTCGTCCAAGCTCGCTTATGGCAAGTGAAAGCAGTTTTGAGATTGTGATCAAAGCGACGGGCGGTCACGCGGCGATGCCACACATGGGAACCGACCCGATTGTTGTTGGATCTCAGGTGGTCACAGCACTGCAAACCATCGTTTCGCGTAATTTGAGCGCCATTGATGAGACGGCGGTTATCTCGGTGACTAATTTTGTTACTAATGGCACCGTGAATGTGATTCCTTCGCAAGTGACTATTTCTGGTGACACTCGCAGCTTTACCGATCAAGCATTGCATAAAATTGAGAAAGCGATTGAGCGTGTCGTCGCTGGCCAGTGCATGTCGGCAGGTGTTGATTATCAATACCACTTCAACAACAGCTTCTTATCAACGATTAACACGCCTGAAGAGACGGCTCATGCAGTGAAAGCAGCACAAGCGGTTGTTGGTGAAGAGAATGTGAATGGAGCTTGTGAACGCTTCACCATTAGTGAGGATTTCTCGTTCATGTTACGCGAAGTAAAAGGGTGCTATATGCTAGTTGGGAATGGTGTTGGTGAATGTGGAGGCACTGCGCTCCATAACCCACACTACGATTTCAACGATAATATTCTGGAGCATGGTGTCGGATTCTGGAAGACTTTGGTAGAACAACAATTGTCACAGTAAGTTGATGAAAAAAAGAGCGAGAGGCTAACTTCTCGCTCTTTTTGTATCTAAGGTGTTCTCAAATTGGTGAACAGTTTGGCTGGCTTGGATTAGTTTGCTTAGCGATTCACTTGTTCAACAATCTCGCGTGTTAAGCGGGCAATCTCATCCCATTCTCCATTTTCAACGAGTTTCTTGTCGACCATCCATGTACCACCGCAGGCTAATACTTGAGGCACTGCTAAGTAGTTATCGATGTTTGATGGCGTGATACCGCCTGTAGGCATGAGTCGAATATCGCCGTATGGGCCAACGAGTGACTTAACCATGCTGATTCCACCTGAAGCTTCGGCAGGGAAAAACTTGAGAGTCGTTAGTCCCATCTCAAGTGCTGCTTCAACGGTGCTTGGATTGTTCACACCTGGAATGATATCGATGCCGATCTCTTGGCATGCTTTAACTGTGTTCGGATTAAAGCCCGGTGAAACCACAAACGTTGCGCCCGCTTCTTTTGCTGCGAGTGCTTGCTCACGGTTCAAGATGGTGCCCGCGCCGATCAGCATGTCAGGCTGAGCTTCTCGAAGCAGTCGGATAGCTTCAACAGCGGCGTCTGAACGGAACGTAATTTCAGCGGCGGGAAGCCCATTCTCAGCCAATACTTTGCCTAGAGGGATAATATCCTCTGCGTTATCAATGGCGATAACAGGGATAACTTTAAGTGCTTTTAGCTGTTCGTTAATTGTAGACATGGGTTTACTTCTTAATATCAGTTTGAAAGAGTGTCGGTGATGGGTTTTGGGATGATTGCGCCGTGATGTTGAATGACCAGTCTCGCCAGTGCATTGCCTTTGCGGCAGGCTTGCTGAACAGAGCCGCCAGATAGATAGCAAGACAAGAATCCGCCATTGAATGAATCGCCTGCTGAAGTGCTATCAACCACGGTTTCTACTGGCGTGGTTTCAATTAGGCTTGGTGTTTGGGCTGGAGTTTCACTGACCAAACAGCCTTCAGCACCGAGTTTTACAATGATGGTCTGCACGCCAAGCCTGTGTAGTCGGTCGATGGTGTCTTGAGGTGTTTGGTCGCCCCATAGTTGCTGTTCATCATCAAAGGTAACCAAGGCGATATCAGTGGTTTGATAACCCAGTCGATAGCACTCTTTAGTCGCGCTTTCTGATTCCCATAGTTTTGGTCGGTAGTTACTATCAAAGGCGATGGTAACGCCATGTTCACGTAGGCCTTCGATGATAGTGAGTAACTTTAACTGATCGCTGTGTGGCAATATCGCGAGGGAAATACCACTCAGAAACACCATATCAACATCGTGAAGTTGGTTGGCTATCTTATCGAAATCGGGGTGCTGTACCATGTAGCGAGCCGCCGAATCGTTGCGCCAGTATAGGAAGGTGCGCTCACCAACATCGTCGAGTTGAATGAGATAGAGCCCGGGTGAACGCTGCTCGTCAATAAGCACGAATTCGGTTGATAGTCCTTCATCTTGCCATCGGTTAAGCATCTCTTGGCTGATAGCGTCAGAGCCAAGCGCCGAGACATAGCTAGTTCGCATCGCTGGATTCGCAGTGTTATTGCAGTTCATGGGGTTGCTAACCGCAGCGCTGCGGTTCAAGTAGATTGCCGCGTTTAATGTGTCTCCACCATAGCTTTGATGCATGTCGCCAAATGGAGCCCCATTCAGTTCAATCATGCACTCACCGATGATTGCGATGTGGGTCATAATATAGCCTTAGAAAGGAAAGGTTGGGTTTGTTCGTATTGAGGAAAGCATGACCATAATGAGATATGGTCATGCTTTTTCGATTCTAATCTTACGGGAGTGAGACTAGCCGATTACTTGTTGTCTAGTTTTACGAACAACATCGTTAGGACGAAAGACAGTGCAAATACACCCACCACGCCCATCAGTGCTTGAATGAAGTTTTGCGTACCGCCTGCAAGGTAAGCTGGCAAGCTGAATACAGAAGAAAGAATGTAGCTTGTTAAGTGCGTATCGATTGTTACCGAGATAGCACCGAACACGCCTGCAGCCAAGCTCGCGGTCATCATCGCTTTGGTGTATTTCGTGAGTACACCAAATAGAGCCGGTTCCGTGATGCCTAAGATAGCGGTAACACTTGAGCCCATCGTAATTGAAGATTGCTCTTTAGAAACCGTTTTACGTTGCTTGTGCCAGATAGCCATTGTCGCGCCAGCAATTGCCATGTTACCCAAACACATGATTGGCATAAGTAGATCCTTACCATACAGTGCAAAGTTGTTCAGACTGATTGGCGTCATGCTGTGGTGGATACCAAATACGATGGTGATCGGGCGAGTTAGACCAAACACAAAGCCTGTTAACGTCGGAGAGATTTCCAGTAGTGAGCTCATCACCCAACCTGCGCCATTACTTAGCCAGATACCAGCAGGGCCAACAAATGATAGCGTGATGGTCGAAGTTACCGTAAAGGCAAGCAGTGGTGTAAATACAGGCTTCGCAGAAGAAGGAACTAGGCGGTCAACTAACGGAGTCACTTTAGACAATAACCAGATTGCTAGAATCGCAGGAACAATCGCGCCGCCGTAGTTGAGCAGCTCAATAGGAACCACGCCAAGAACCGTCAGCTCAGGTGCAGCGCCTGCGTCTTTTAGCATTGTTGCTTTATCAACAAGCAGAGGCGCTAGCATTGCTGAAGAGACAGCAAGCGCAATGTATTCGTTTACTTTGAATACCTTAGCGGCAGAGAAAGAAACCAGCATAGGTAAGAAGAAGAACACAGCAACAGAGATCGAGCGGAAGAAATAAACTGTGTCTGAGGTTTCAGAGATAACATTGGTTGCAATAAGACCAGACAACAGGCCCATCAACATACCCGCGCCAGCGATTGCGGGTACAACCGGACCAAAGATGCCTGCGACAATACGCATCACGCCTTGGAACAGCTTGCCTTTCTCTAGTTCATCAGCCGGATTAGCGTCAGCTTGTTGAGTGTTTGATAGCGCGTTGAACCACTTCTCGACCTCAACACCGATGATGACTTGAGTTTGGCCTTGTTGAAGTACCACACCTTTCACATCTGCGATCTGCTTGATTGCTTCTTCGTCTACCAGCGACTCGTCTGCTAATTTGAATCTCAGCCTTGTCATACAGTGCGTGATACTCACGATATTGTCTTCACCACCAAGTGCAGTGATTAATAACTGTATATTTTCTTTGAAATTTTTCTTCTTCGATGATGACTTCGAGTTATTAATAACGGCATCACTTTTTTCTACCATTTGCATACTACACCTGTTATTGGAATATATTTAACTCGAGCAATCATAACGACAACCAATTTAAATCCAACGGAGTAAAAAGAGATCTCAATCACACTTAAAATCCGAAAAATTATTTTTTCACCGTTTTTGGCCAATTGGTATGTTTTGGTTATCAAAAAAAATCACTTAACGTACCAATTATTTTTACGCAAAATTAGCGCTTGAAATGTGGTTTTTAAAGCGGTTAGATAATAGGAGTTGACTTAAGTTTAGGTTATTTAATTGTGAAAGAAACTATTATATCTGATATCCATTGTATTATTACTAAACCAGACAGACACAACCTCATTACCGTGGTAGTTGAAACGAATGAAGGCGTGACAGGGTTTGGTTGTGCGACATTCCAACAAAGACCGCTTGCTGTAAAAACAATGGTCGATGAATATTTAAAACCTATTCTTATTGGTAAAAACGCCAATAATATTGAAGACTTATGGCAAATGATGATGGTCAACGCTTATTGGCGAAATGGCCCTGTTATCAATAATGCAATTTCCGGTGTTGATATGGCACTGTGGGATATTAAAGCCAAATTGGCGGGTATGCCGTTACACCAGTTATTTGGTGGTAAGTCTCGTGATGCTATTCCTGTATACACACACGCGACGAGCGACACGATGGAAGGGATTTATGAGCTGGTGGAATCTTTCCTAGACAAAGGCTACAAGCACATTCGTTGTCAGCTTGGTTTCTATGGCGGCGTTCCAACGGATTTGCATACCACTCAAAACCCGACTGAAGGTTCGTACTACGACCAAGATCAGTACATGGATAATACTCTAACGATGTTTAAGTCGCTGAGAGAGAAATATGGTAATCAATTCCATATTCTTCATGATGTTCATGAGCGCCTATTCCCGAACCAAGCGATACAATTTGCGAAGGAAGTCGAGCAATATAAGCCGTATTTCATTGAAGATATTCTGCCGCCAAATCAAACGGAATGGTTGGATAATATTCGCAGCCAGAGCTCAGTTTCATTAGGTTTAGGGGAGTTATTTAATAACCCTGAAGAGTGGAAATCATTGATTGCTAACCGCCGCATTGATTTCATTCGTTGCCATGTTTCACAGATTGGTGGTATTACCCCAGCTCTGAAACTCGGCCATCTATGTCAGAACTTCGGTGTTCGTATTGCATGGCATTGCCCGCCAGATATGACGCCAATTGGCGCAGCGGTAAACACGCATTTGAATGTGCATTTACACAATGCTGCCATTCAAGAACATGTCGAGTACAACGAGAATACACACAAGGTATTCCCGAACGCTGCAGAGCCAATTAATGGCTACTTATACGCTTCTGAAATCGCAGGTATTGGTGTTGAAATCGACCGAGAGGTTGCAGCCGAGTTCCCTGTTATGTATCGCCCCCACGAGTGGACTCAAAGTCGCCTTCCTGATGGCGCGATTCATACCCCTTAACTCGTATTTTTAATATCAAATGGTCGCTATAAGCGGCCATTTTCTTATTTAATATACTTACCAGATATTACGTATTATCTGGTAAGTATATTTCTAGTATCATTAAATGAATAATATTAGATG
>NZ_JBFRNU010000003.1:0-27637 GCF_041471145.1 Vibrio sp. 10N.261.54.A5
CGCGATGAACCTTTTTTATACCTGTTGTCCCGTCCTGAAATGTGTTTACACGTGAGAGCGGCAAATAGGTACGAATAGATAAGCATTAAAAAAGCCGCTACCCAATGGGCAAGCGGCTTTAAGAACAATAGGGCGATTCTAAATTGCTAGCCGTATGTCTAATTCAATCGGCTTTGGCATGGCTAAGTGGTAGCCTTGATACATATTGAAGCCTAAGCCCTGCATCGCTTCGAGTTGTTGTTGGGTTTCAATACCTTCAATCACTGTCTTTGCGCCAATTTGGTTTGCAAGATCAAGTACTAACTCCATTTCTCGAGTGTCGCCTTGTTCAAAATCCAACATCACAGAGCGATCTATCTTGATGATATGAGGATTAATATGGCGAACCCGCTGTTCTGTTGACGCTTGTGTTCCGAAATCATCAACAGCGATTTGAAAACCATTTTCCGCCAATGAATGGGCTGCGTCTTTCAAACGTTCTTCACTCTCTACATTAAGCTCGACCAACTCCATCACAATTTGTTCGCACGATAAGTTAAGCTCATGCAGGCGCTTAGCTAACAAGCTATCGCTCACTTTCTCTGCGGCAAATAACTCGCCAACATTAGGAAGAACATTCAAGAATAGGTGTAAATGACGAATAGTCGACTGTGCGAAGTTACGGATATGAATCGCTCGACTCAACCTCTCTACATTGATTTTGTCTGTGCTTGAGGTTTCGTCGGAATGGAAGAAGTGATCAGGACGAACAATATCACCTTTGTTATTTGAAATGCGCACCAAAGCCTCAACACCTATTTGAGTCATAGAAGAGTCGAATATAGGTTGATAGACGCTTCTAAGCGTCAGGTCTTGGTATTTCGCAATAAACTGCATATCAGCATCTACGGATATACAGCTAATAAATTCACTTCTGTCTGATAAAATCATAGTCGCTAGTAAAGAGGGCTTATTCAATGTCGGACGTACATGTCGCGGCTGTCACAATATTGACAGGTGTAAGTAAATTGTCAATTAATAAAAACTCATTTGTAGAGTCAATATTTAAATAAATATAATTAACGAAAAAACAGCATGATAATTGATATTAGTCATTAAAATTACTTATCATTCACCATTAATAATGACTATTGTGAATTTAATCTCTGAGTAATCTATCTCATATCAACACCAATCAATATAAGCTTTCAACGCTAATACACCAGGTGAAAGTAAGGATAAAGCCTCAGGTTATGGGGGAATGTCAAAGTTACATTATTAACAAACAACTCTGTTTGCATATAAATGATATCTACTTCTCAAAATATGAACGATGAGCTGATAAGTTATTATTTTATCGAAGATAAATTTTGATTGATTATTGGGTAGGGCTTGAGTTGGGTTTTATAAAATGTTGGGATGGAGGTCTAACTATTTACTTTCAAGACTGATTAAAAAAGTTGACCCGTATTCTTACTGCCATTGAAGTACTGCGTAAAGTTGCAGATATTTACGAACCAGTTGTTGATTTCCTGACCGCTTTAAAGGGTGTCCAAATTTAATGAAGCAAGGGCTGATTTTAAAATTATTATTTAAGTCAGTAGCGAATTGAGAATCACTCTCTCTTAGCGTGATACCTTGTTGGCTATATTCCGTGATCTCGTCTGGGAGTTCACCCATCCACCAATGCAATAATTCACCACTGTTTTTACTTCGGCTAATCCAATGGTCGGAGACAATGATCAAAACGTCATTGGGTTGAATGGAAAATCCATACTCTTGTTGCCAATTATGGATGTCCAACATTAACTTTCTACGACAGGTTTTCCCGGCGCTCACCATATGATGACTGATCATCCAAACGGTACCAATTTCGGAAGATATTCGGAAGTGTCGAGGCGTTTCGCCAGAAGAAAGCATTTCAAGTGGGCTGATGTTGCTTGCATGATTAAAGCTAACGAAGGTGTGCTCCATTCGGCGAGCAAATGCCTTTCCTATATGGTGCTCACTGATCCCTTGATTGTGCACCGTAGGGTAGTGGCGTTCACAGAGCTTTAGGCAATCGTCTTGAAATTGATTAACGCTTTTAATCACTAGATCTAATAACAATGAAGTCCCTTATACACAGCTACTATCTTATTGATGGGCAATAGTACGGTAATTGCGGTTCCGTTACCTATCGTCAAAGTGCGAGTTCTTGATCTCTCTATCAAAATTAACCATTGCTGAGTGATTTTATGGATAGCACTGGCGCTCTACAGGTCTGTATTCTAAATTATGAGGAATTCTAGCTAGTTACCTCGACTATAGTCTAGTCAGCAAATCACAATTGATCTACTTACTCTTTATTTGGAAACATTCATGACCATTCAATTAGATTCGAAACAAAAGTCTGAGCTTACTCATACGCTCCAAAAGTACCTGCAAGATGAACTTGATGTGGAGCTTGGTCAGTTCGACACGGAATTCTTGGTCGACTTCATCAGCAAAAAGTTTGGTGCTGTTTACTACAATAAGGGGATAGAAGACGCTCAGAAAGTGATGGAACGCAAAATGTTAGACATCTCAGATGAGCTCTACGAAATCGAGCAAATTGTTGAAATTTAACGTTTAGCCCAAACTTGTTCAAATAATTTGAATAACTCGTTTAATTTGAAATGATGTTACCAATGTAAAGCTTGGTAAATAATATGTTACACAAACTTGGTGTAGGGTACGCTTTTCGAAACTACACTACTCGTTAACATTCGGAAGAGATGCATGGACAACAACGTTAGAAATTACAACCCTTTAGCAAGAGCGATGCATTGGATTTCAGCTCTCGCGGTATTTGGCTTATTTGGTGTAGGCCTGTGGATGGTTGATCTTTCATACTACAGCGAGTGGTACAAAACAGCGCCAGACTATCACCGCTCGGTAGGCATTCTTTTGGCTGCCGTTACCGTTATCCGCTTGGTCTGGAAACTAGTTACCGCGTCACCTAAAGTGGAAGGTAAAAGCTATGAAGTTGCAGCAGCGAAGATCGCTCACGGCTTCATGTACATCAACTTAGCGGTTTTGTTTATTTCAGGTTATTTGATTTCGACATCAGATGGCCGCGGGATAGAGGTATTCAATTGGTTCACTGTACCAAGTATGGGCGAACTGTTTGCAAACCAATCTGATCTCGCAGGTACGGTTCACTACTATGCTGCATGGGTACTGATCATTATGGCATCAGTGCACGCCTTAGCGGCGATAAAACACCACGTTATCGACAAAGACGATACGCTACGAAAAATGATAGGAGCTTCAAAATGAAAAAGTCAATTATCGCTACAGGATTAGCATTTGCTATGGCAATGCCTTTCGCTGCGAACGCCGCTGATTACGTGATTGATACAAAAGGTGCGCATGCTTCAGTTAACTTTAAAGTTAGCCACCTAGGTTATAGCTTTATCCAAGGCCGTTTTAACACATTCTCAGGTGATTTCTCATTTGATGAAAGCAACGTTGAAGCATCAAAAGTAAACGTAACTATTGATACAACAAGCCTTGATTCAAACCACGCAGAGCGTGACAAGCACATCCGTAGCTCTGACTTCATTGATGCAGGTAAATTCTCTGACGCTACTTTCAACAGCACAAAAGTGGTTGATAAAGGCAACGGCAAACTTGAAGTAATGGGTGACCTTAAGCTTCACGGCGTAACTAAGCCAATCGTTATCGAAGCTGAATTCATCGGTGCTGGTCAAGACCCTTGGGGCGGTGAGCGTGCTGGTTTCGTGGGTACAACTCGTCTAGAACTTGCTGACTTCAACATTCCAGTAATGGGCGCTTCAAGCTATGTAGACATGGAACTACACGTTGAAGGCGTAAAAAAGTAATCTAGCTTTCTAGCTCTCTGACAGGTATCAACATTATTTAGAAATATCAAAAGTTTGGTCGATACTAAATAGGTCAGCAGTTAGAAATAGAGAAAGGCGCAAAGTTTTCACTTTGCGCCTTTTTTATTGAGATAAATGGCAACGCGTTTAGGTCTGTTTTGTGTCAAACCGTTTAGTACGTTAAAAGCCACCATTTGCCTCTAGCCAGTCAACGTTGCCATGACTGAGTTATCTAATTGAACTACTAATCCCTAATAGTTCAACTTACGATTAGTTAAGCTGTTTCTAGTTCAGCTTGAGGAACCACGTTTAGTCGGTCACCGTAGATTGGACGCAGTGCTTGCATCACTTCAATGCGAGTCAACACACCCACCATCACGCCATTTTCTAACACTGGAAGCATATGTGGTTGGCTTACTTTCATCGCTTTTGCACGCTCTTCTAGAGAAAGAGATGTCAGGCGAGTAGCGAAGCCCATGCTTGTCGTCGGGTACAGTTGCTCTTTGTCGATGCATAGGAACTCAGCAACGTCCACTAGCTTGTCGTTTGCGTCGATTGCCACAACGTCACGGCTCATTAGGTCTACAACTTTTTGGCCTTTAGTTGGGATGTAATCTTGGCACCAAAGGTCAACCATTACGTCATGAACAGAGAAGATACCCACTAGACGACCTTCAACATCGCAAACAGGAGCGCTAACAAGTTGCGCGTCTAAAAGTGTATCAATCGCGACTGATGTTGGCATTTCTACGCTCAATGTAATTGGTTGAGTGTTCATGATTTGCTTGATAGTAGTTGCTGTGTTCATAGTAATTTCCTTAACTGACGTAATTTCTGTTGTTTGTGTAATAGCGGTAATTTTTGCTGCTTTAAGTTGTGGGCGACGGTAGATGCTCCAGTTCGCTAAGCCGACCAATACTGAACCACCTACGATGTTGCCGATTGTCACTGGTATTAAGTTTGCGGTGACAAATTGCATGACGTTTAGGTCTGCATACTGGGCTGGTGTTGCGCCGATTTGCATCCAGAAGCTTTCTGGTGCGAATGCTTGAATCGTGATGCCTAGCGGAACCATGAACATATTCGCCACACAGTGTTCAAAGCCTGAGCTTACGAACATTGCAACGGGTAACACGGTCATCATTGCTTTGGTCATTGCGTTAGCAGAGCTGAACGTTAACCAAATCGCTAAACACACCAACAAGTTACAAAGCACACCCAAAGCAAACGCTTGAACTGGGGTGTGGTGTAGCTTGTGTTGAGCAATGTTTAAAGCGTTTAAGCCCCATTGCCCGCCATCCAGTTGATACAAGCCTGCTGCGCTTACCAAAGCCAATAGGAACATGGCACCGATAAAGTTGCCGACATACACCTTGCCCCAGATAGACAGCATCTTCGTGAAGGTGATTTGCTTGTTAGCCCATGAGATGCTTGATAACACTGAGCTGGTAAATAGCTCACCACCGCAAATCACAATCAAGATCAAACCCATACTGAAGGCAAGACCGCCGGCTAAGCGACTCAGTCCCCATCCAGCATCAGCGCTGCCCGTGGTTACCGTGATGTAGAATAAAAAAGCAAGCCCGATGAATGCGCCAGCCATGATTGCCAAACTCAATGTCATGCTGCTGGTTTTATTTGCTTTACTTAATGCAAACTTCTCTGCTTCCGCCATCATTTCTGTTGGTGAGAACAGTTGATGATTTTCAGAAGTGCTGGTTGCCATATCCCCCCCTTGAACAATCCGTCATGTGTAATTCCTAGTGTTAATGACCTGGTTAATCCGTAATGGTTAATCAGTAATGTTTTGCAGGGCTCGTTGTGTCCTGCCATTCCAGATTAGGGCGTTGAGGGGTAGAGGTAAAATTGATAATTTTTAGAAACCACATCAAATTTATTGATATAGATTTGGTTACGCGTAGAATGAAATTGATTGCTCATTGGCTTTATAAAAAACGAGCATCAGGACACAAATAATTAAAAGCATTAAGGATGAATTTTGCGTTATTCATTAAAGCAACTCGCGGTATTTGATGCAGTAGCAGACTCCGGGAGCGTTAGTCAGGCAGCAGACAAATTGGCGTTGACTCAGTCGGCGACAAGTATGTCTCTTGCACAGTTGGAAAAAATGCTCGGCAGGCCTTTGTTTGAAAGGCAGGGCAAGCAAATGGCTCTTACTCATTGGGGAATGTGGCTAAGGCCTAAAGCGAAGCGTTTACTGCAAGATGCGCAGCAAATTGAGATGGGTTTTTACGAGCAGCATTTACTAAGTGGAGAGCTCAAACTCGGTGCAAGCCAAACACCAGCGGAACACCTAGTTCCTGACCTCATCAGTATTATTGATAACGACTTTCCTGAGATGCGAATCTCGCTCGGCGTACAAAGTACCGATGCGGTTATTGATGGCGTATTAGATTATCAATATGACTTGGGTGTTATCGAAGGTCGTTGTGATGACAACCGAGTTCACCAAGAAGTGTGGTGTACGGACCATTTAACGGTGGTTGCATCGGCTCATCACCCGTTTGCGAAGCGTGAACGAGTAAGCTTGGCGCAATTAGAACAAGCAAAATGGGTATTACGTGAACATGGTTCGGGTACTCGCAAAGTTTTTGATAGCTCTATTCACCATTTAATTGGTGATCTTGATGTTTGGCGAGAGTATGAACACGTTCCTGTTTTAAGAAGTTTGGTTGCAAACGGCCCATATTTAACGTGTTTACCTTATCTCGATGTCGAACAGTTTGTTGAGTCTGGTCAACTGGTCACATTAAATGTCCCTGAGCTTGAAATGGAAAGAACCTTGTCCTTTATTTGGCGTGCAGATATGTCTGAGAACCCACTTGCTGAGTGTATTAAGCGAGAAGGTAAGCGCATGATGAAAGGCAAGCCATCGTTTCTGTAACGATAAATTGATAAAATACTGATAACCAAATATGTTGAATAAGCGATTTCGGTCTCTATCTAGTGATAAATACACATCTGCATACATTATTAACGTGATCGTGATCGGCTAAATAAGGGCTATCTTCCCATAGTATGCTTACTTGATTTTAAGTGAGGCTAAATCCGGTTGCGTTCAATTACGTAATTAGGCTTTAGAAATAGTATGAGTACATTAGTCGCGATTTCATTAACAACAGGTATTTTGTCAGGTCTATGGGGATGGATTGCTATCTCTTTCGGCTTATTGTCATGGGCAGGTTTCTTAGGTTGCACCAGTTACTTTGCTTCGCCAACAGGCGGCGTTAAAGGACTAGCAGGTAGCTTATTGACCAACATGACTGGCGTATTCTGGGCAATGGTGATTATCGAAAGCTCAACCTTCGCAGGGTTAGAGATTTTAGGCTACATGATTACTGCTATTGTGGCATTCTTTATGTGTATTCAAGCGAAACAAGCGTGGCTAGGTTATATCCCAGGCACCTTCATTGGTTGCTGTGCGACGTTTGCTGCAGGTGGTGATTGGCAACTTGTAGTGCCATCTTTACTGCTTGGTGGTGTATTTGGATACTTGATGAAAGCAACGGGGCTATGGCTTCACGAGAAATCGACTCAATCTTCGGAAGTTGTTGAACAACACGCTAAACAGGCAAAGGCTTAATTCGTTAACCTAACCTTAGTTAGTCACTGTGAACTCTTGCAAGATAACCCCCAATTAATTTGTATATCGATTTATACAGGCACACCGTTTGGTGTGCCTTTTTTGGTTGAGGCGACTAGCTAAATATTTCATCAGTAGAGCAACTGATAGCATCTATAAAACAAATTATGTTTAGGTATTTCCATTCGCCATGGTGATCACGCGTTTTAATGTCCACCTTAATAAAAGCGGAATGCATTCTTGTCCTTGATTCTCGCAATGAGAAACAATGGCGAGTGCAAGGTCGGGTTTTGCATGTTTCTTCAATACCTTGGCAACCACTTTCTTTGGAGGGATAGGGTGATCGTATGGAATCTTAACCATGTCACGGAAAAAGCTCTCAAATCCATTCATATATAGGTAATGCTCGATATCTTTATCTGGCAGTTCCGTGAGTCGATGTCTTTCCTGATCATTACCAAGCTTCGATAGCACCGTTGCTGCGTATTTTTTACCCGCCGCATCGCCGTCAGTTACCACATGCCAATCGATGCCAAACTCTTGCGCGACCTTAATCAGTGCCTTAAGTCCTGATTGGGCGAACTCAATAATCTGCACACCTTCTGCTGCTAGGTTATAGCCACATTGGTTGGCAAGTTCATTGAACAACCAAACCTCGGTTTCACCTTCTACTAATAGCCAACAGCGAGCAAATAGTGCCCCAGAGCGGTGGAAGCGGATATGAAAACCAATTCGTCGAAGTTCATCCTTACTGAAATGGTTCATGTTGAGTTGATTGGCGATGGTTTTGTCTGACTGACGAACCAAGCGACGAATCGATTGAAGTGGGACCGCCGCAAGTAGGTCGCCACTGTTGGTGGTCAGGATTTTCTGCATGGGCAATTTCTGCATCAAGCTCCAAGCCCTTGCCAAGTGTGTTGGGTGCAATCGACCTTCTGGATCTTCAAGGATCAACAGAGGGCGCGCACATCGCCTTAAGTCGTTTGGCCCTTTAGCTTGTAGATAAGCGTTAAGTAACCCCATGAATAATAAGCGAGTTTGTTTGTTCTTGGTCTCTTCGACGAGTTGATGAATACTCTGATCATTGGTACCCGCAGAATAAAGCAATCCGTCTCGCTGTTTTCTAGGGTTACGACGAGAAGTACTTTTGAAAGAAAAATAGTGCTCAATCAAACTTTGCATCGACTCTAGGCTACTGCGCATTTCACCTTTATTAACATGTCCGGGTATCGCCATAAGACGGCGGCAGGTGTTGTCTATTCGTTTTTCTATTCTTGCTTGTCGACCATTACCGTTATTGGCGCCGTTTCCATTTGTTGTGCCATTGCTCGTGTGATGGTTCCCGTTCCCGTTCCCGTTCCCGTTTGAATTTGCATTAGTTGCGTGAACATTAGTCGGCAGGTGAGCATTGTGGTTAAGGGACTTGCCGTTGAAAGGACGATCAAAGTGCCTTGCATCACGCAAACGGATAACGGGATGTAAGGTCATTAATTCTTGAGCAAGCTTTTCTGAATGATGAAGCTTGAGCGGATTACCGTCCAAACCAAGAAATGCATAGTGTGTTGTTGTCTCATACTGTTCTAACGTCGCGCTGATGCGATAGTAGATGCGAAATACGCCAAATTCATCTTGAACCCAAATAGGTTTGAGTTTGCGATAACGACCTGCGTTAAGTTCGCTCTTATCGTTAGCTTTTAAAGCGAGAACAATTTGAAGATGTTGAGACTGCGGGTGTGAAACAGAGTAATCGACATGAAAATCGGTCATTTCAAAGTGATATGGCACACCGTCTGAGGGCAGAATGACGGAAAGGGCATCCAATAATGAAGACTTACCCCAAGTATTTTCACCAATAAGCGTGGTTAGCTCGTCAAACGCGAGTGACATGCGCTTGATACCTCGAAAGCCAGAAATCTCGATTCTTTCTAGTTGCATAGGCTTACTCCTAACGGAAGGCTCTGCTAATTATTTGAAAGCTAACAGATATCTTTAATCATAATCGAAAAATCCAAATCCGGTATGCTTACCTGTCACAAAACCCGTTGTTTATTAATACGGTGCAAAATGAGATTTTTGATCTATCTCGAGTATTTTTTTGCAGTGCAGTTTCATAAAATTCACGATTCTGTCATGATTCTCGACCTAGTATGAAGGGACAAAGAGAGAAGAAAATATGACTAAAAAGAATAAGCCGACAAAAATAGTGTTGGCACACATCAACGACACCCACTCATACTTTGAACCAACCTCGTTACAGCTATCACTTAAAATGAACAACCACATCATTGAACCTTATGTCAGTGCTGGTGGCTTTGCTCGAATTTCAACACGCTTCAAACAAATAGAACAAGATGCCCAGCGTCAGAAGGTTGGAACCTTGTTCTTGCACGCTGGTGACTGCTTCCAGGGCACGTTGTACTTTTCCTTATTCAAGGGAAAAGCCAATGCCGATTTGTTGAATGCCCTTAATATAGATGCCATGACGCTCGGTAATCACGAGTTAGACATGGGTAATGAGCCCGTTGCGATTTTCGCGAAAAGAATCAAATTCCCGCTGTTGGCCGGTAACTGGAATCTATCGAATGAGGATATCAATAAAACTCATACGCTAGCGGACAACGACATTGTTAAGCCTTATCGGCCTGAAACACGAAGTGCTTCTTTTATAACGAAAGAGTTTGATGGCGAGAAGGTCGCAATATTCGGCTTAAGCATCGACAAGATGGCAGGCATCGCGAACCCAGATATCGATACACCGTTTGAAAATGCTTGGGAAACAGCAAAAGCGACCATTGAGCAAATCCATCAAGCAGGTATCAACAAGATTGTGTTACTTAGCCATCTTGGTTACGAAGCTGATTTAGAGTTAGCAGCCAACGTAACAGGTATTGGTGTCATCGTTGGTGGTCATAGTCATCGCTTACAAGGTGATTTCTCTGATATCGGCTTAGTTAAAGATGATGAATACGGTGTGAAAATTGGCGATACCTATGTTGTGCAAGCGGGTTTCCACGCCATGAGCTTAGGACACTGCGAAATCGAGTTCGATTCTCAAGGCAAAGTGACGCACTTCAATGGTAAAAACGAACTGTTATTAGGCCGTCGACTCTTTATAGACGCGAAACTGAGTGAAGTAGGGCAAGACGATGCCCACGATATGGCGTGTGAGTTTTTAAACAATCACCCTAATATTGCAGTGTGTAAGAAAGATCCTGAGCTGCAGAGCATTCTGACGGATAAATACCAGCCGCGAGTTCGAAAGCTTCAGCAACAAGTGATTGCTCATGCAGACACTAAACTTCGCCATGTACGTATTCCAGATGCTAAAGGCCCGAGTCAACTAGCCCCCTTGGTTGCTCAATCATTTCACCATCTAATGAACAAGAAAGGGCATCAGGTTGACTTTGCCATTCACAACGCCGGTGGTGTAAGAAATTCACTGAACAGCGGCGATGTCTCTGTTGCCGATATTGCCGGAAAACTACTACCGTTTGCCGTACCTATTGGTGTGTATGAAGTAAAAGGTGAAACGATCGCTGGCATGCTTGAAGGTGCAATCAATAACGCGATTGATAATGGTGTCGTGGGCACAGGTTCAGGTAGCTTTCCTTATACACATAATTTGAGGTTTTGTTACCACAAAGAAGCACCTATAGGACACAGGATTCACCATCTAGAAATTCACTCTGATGATTCAGGTTGGCAAGCTGTTTCTCGCAACCGTATTTACCGGGGCGCGTCGTCAGCCTATACAATGAAAGGCAAAGAGGGCTATAACGCTGTGTTGGATATGATCGGTGATGGCACGGTCACCACTGACTCTATGGCAGACTGCTTCATCGAGTTTCTGCAAGACCACCCAGAGTCGCTTCAACTCAATGAACCGTTGAATTGCATGGAGTGTTTTAGATAACTAAAGCTGATACTGATATTTAACACTATTACTTTGGGTTATTTATAAAATTGGCATTGTTTATGCTTTATCTCTGCAGGTCGCCTTCTTGTGGAGATATGCATGGATAAGAAAGATTGGTTAGATGCGGTAGCGGTTGTCGGTTGGGTATCAGTTTGGTCAGCGTTAGTGTATTTAATACCTGCCGCAGGGCTGTAAATTGCTCTTTTTGCAACTTCATTACGCAGTGCAATAGTGTGTTTGACTTGCGAATTTATTCTTAGAATCAATTCGCGTGTCTATTTGACAAAGTGGCATCAATCAGAAAGGAGCGTTTGCTCCTTTTTTGCTTTTTCCGTGCAAATTTATATAGACGAAACACAACCAGAGGATTATTATCCACGCGTTTGGGGAGTAGTTAGCGCAAGTTTACATATCGTCATCTCGTTAGGCCAAGAGTCTATCCGGTATGTAAAAGTGAAATCCCATATTTCACTTCAACGAGACCAACGCAATCACAGTCAAGATCCGTAATGGAGCTTGATATGCTTTGTTTGCGGAAGGTCTTTGTACAGTTCTTCCGCCCGGAGGAATAATGAACTCAACTCAATCTCTATTATCTACAAATAGTGAATCCTTTTTTTCATCGCCAATCATGACGACTTATGCGGGCTTTTTCCTGCTAACGGTTATTCTCGTCTCTATTGATATCTATCAGACTCGTGGCGGTAACGTTACTATCAAGAAAGCGGCAATCTGGAGTGTTTTCTGGTTTGTACTTGCGTTTTTGTTTGCTGGCTCGATTTACCTATTTTGGGACATTTATGCGCCGAACAGTGACTACACAGCGCAAAAAGCAACCGTGTCATTCATTACGGGTTACTTGTTAGAAAAATCCCTTAGCGTAGACAACTTGTTTGTTTTTGCGATGATCTTTGCTCAATACCAAGTTCCTGAGCATCTAAGACCTCGTGCGCTTCTTTGGGGCGTAATTGGTGCATTGGTGCTTCGTGCAATTATGATCGCACTAGGCGCACAGCTATTGGCGGAATATCACTGGGTGCTTTACGTGTTCGCTGCGTTCTTGATTGGTACAGGTATTAAGCTGGCATTAGACAAGGGCGAAGAGGAGAGTGTGAATACTCTGCCTGAAAAGCTACTTCGTAAAGTGATGCCGGTAACAGAGGACTTCCATGGCCCTGAATTAATGGTTAAACAGGGTGCTAAATGGGCATTCACTCCAATGATGTTGGTCATCGGTGCGATCGCAGTCATGGACGTGATGTTTGCATTAGATTCTATCCCTGCGATCTTTGCGGTAACACAAGAACCGTTCTTGGTACTTGCGGCTAACGTGTTTGCGTTACTTGGTCTTCGCTCGTTGTATTTTGTACTGCAAGGTATGATGGACAAGTTCATCTATTTGAAACCCGCGCTTTCATTCATCATGGTGTTCATTGGTGTGAAAATGCTTCTGGTTGATAGCGAGTGGGCTATCCCAACTTACTGGTCATTGGCGGTATTGGTTTCTACGATGACGATTGCGGTTATAGCGTCGGTTTATGCGAAGAAGCCAGGCATTGAACAAGTAAATTAAAAACAAATATAACTTATCGAAAAGTCGATAATGAACACGTGGCTGATGACGTGGAAAATTTATTTATGTAAATTTTCTGTGACATTGGCCACTGTTGTTTGCGGGGTATTTGTACTAAATGCATGATTTAAACACTATATTGAATTTGTACTCACATAATCTGCATATCTATTTTGTGGCATTGTTAATGGTTTGTTTTATTAGAAAAACTAATCCCAAAATCTAATTTTAGTCATTTTTTAACCTGCAAAAGATCACCTATTATTCTTGTCATCAGAACGAAACACATTAATAAATTTATAGAGAGGCAATCATGGCTCAAGCAGTACAAATGAATACTATCGCTGTTCCTAACTCTATGGATAAGAAAACCTACTCGGTTAACTTCAAAGGATTGATTGCACACATTTTCGATATTCTTTTCGTAGACAACTCTCCACGTAGTTACTACGCAAGCGACCTATCTGGTCACATGCAACGCGATATCGGTATTAACCGTTAATCTCAGCGTTAACATGTAAATATAGAATTTTAAGAAAACGCCAGCTTCTAAAGCTGGCGTTTTTGTATCTGAAATAAACTCAATCTCTTCGTAAACTAAGCACCTGAAAGAAAAACCTAGGCATAACGGTCTGTATTTGAGCGCCATTCAATTCGCTTTGTACAAGGATCTCGGTATGTCACACGCCAAACGCAATTCATCATTGATTAAACTTTGTTTATTTGCCTTACCGATCGGCTTCTATTCCTCAGTGTCGCTTGCACAAACCTGGAGTAATGAAGGCCAGCCCGCACAGGTTATCGAGCTCTTCACCTCTGAAGGTTGTTCAAGTTGTCCACCTGCTGATCAGTACCTCAGTACTTTTGAAGACCATCCAAAACTTTGGACACAAGTTATTCCGCTTGCCTATCACGTCGATTATTGGGATTACTTAGGTTGGGGCGACAAGTTCGCGAGTAAGGCGTTTAGTGAGAAGCAACGCTTGTACAAAGCTTATGGAGTAACAAGTGGGGTTTACACACCCGGCTTTGTTGTCGATGGAAAAGAGTGGCGCGGTTACTTTAACTGGTTAGACAGAACGTTGCCTTCGCTCAAACAACAAAATAACCCCAAGCTAACGGTCAACTATAAAGGCGATACGTTCAGCGTAAGTTACGAAGGCAAAGGGGATTATGTTGCTCATATAGCTTTGCTGGCGATGAACGAAGTCACCAGCGTTAAGGCGGGCGAGAACAGGGGTAAGAAACTCGAACATGATTTTGTTGTGGTTTACGATGGTTATCAGCGTGGTGAGTCTGAATGGCAATTTAATATCAATTTTGAGCCACTTGTCGCTACACCAGACGCAGTCGCTGTTTGGTTAACCGAGCCGAATTCGTATGCACCGGAACAAACGGTAGCAGGTTGGCTGAACTAACTGCAACCCACGACAATTGTGTAGCTGGAATACTCTTAGACGAAGTTGGTACGGCGAGTATCGAGGTTCTCACATCGATAACTTCGCTTCTGACGGATATTAATCAGTGAAATAGAAGCGAAAGGGCGATTTAGTTACGTAATACTGCTGAAATACGTTAATATAGCGCGCTATTATTTTAGCTTTGAGTTCCTGCAATTAATGACTAACACCACTACACCAACCAACTTCTCTGATCTTGGCTTAATCTCTCCTTTGATGGCTCGTTTATCTGAGCTTGAATACCAACAGCCAACGCCTATCCAAGCGCAAGTGATTCCAAGTGTGTTAGCAGGACGCGATTTAATTGCAGGCGCAAATACCGGTTCAGGTAAAACCGCAGCATTTGCACTTCCACTGTTACAAAAGATTCATGAAGATGCCCCTCTGGACCGTCGTTCAGGCAAAGGTAACTTTGTTTCTGGCCTTATCTTGGTTCCTACTCGTGAACTTGCTAAGCAAGTGGCTGACAGCGTTAAATCTTACGCTGTGCATTTCAATGGCGCGATTAAAACGGTTTGTGTGTTTGGTGGTGTATCGGTAAACACTCAAATGCAGGCGCTACGTGGCGGCACTGATATATTGGTGGCAACACCGGGTCGTCTGCTTGACCTTATTTCAAGCAACGCTATCAAGTTAGACCAAGTGAAAACGTTAGTGCTTGATGAAGCTGACCGAATGCTAAGCCTAGGTTTTACCGAAGAACTTGATGCAATCTTGAAGCTCTTGCCGAGCAAAAAACAAACCTTGTTGTTCTCTGCAACTTTCCCAGAGCAAGTTAAAACGCTGACTCACGAACTTCTAAGTGATCCAATTGAAGTTCAACTTCAAAGTGCCAATGCGAGCACACTGGTTCAACGTGTATTCGAAGTAGAAAAAGGTCGCAAGACAGCGTTACTCGCACACCTAATTCAACAACATGAATGGCGCCAAGCTCTGATCTTCGTTAATGCGAAGAACAGCTGTGAGCACCTAGCAGACAAGCTTTACAAGCGCGGTATCATCGCAGAAGTATTCCACGGCGATAAAGGGCAAGGTTCACGTACTCGTATCCTAGAAGATTTCAAATCTGGCGAGATTGACGTTCTGATCGCGACAGACATCGCGGCACGTGGTCTGGATATTGAGAAGCTTCCAGTGGTAATCAACTTTGACTTACCGCGTAGCCCGTCAGACTACATGCACCGTATCGGCCGAAGTGGTCGTGCAGGTGAAGTTGGTCTTGCGTTATCTCTGATCGATCACGAAGATTACCACCACTTCAAAATCATCGAGAAGAAGAACAAGATTCGTCTTGAGCGTGAGCAAATTGAAGGCTTTGAAGTGGATGAAGAAGCGACAGCTGAACTGATCGCAGCACTAAAACCTGTTGCGCCACCGGCCGGTACTGGCAAGAAGAAAAAGAAGAAGAAAGCTCCAAAAAACCAAGATGTGTGGCTGAACAACAACTGATCTTGAGTCAGCAAGCCATATAAATCAATAAGTAATAGACATTCAAAAGGTGCTTAATTGCGCCTTTTTTGTGTCTGTAGGGCTGGGATTTGAGTCGTTAATAAACGACTGTTGCAGTGTTAAACAACCCGATAAGCCGTTCGAAGGATAGCGTCCTCCATAAGAGATTCGGCGATTTAACGCTTTGCTCTTAACCTGTTCGGGTTTTGAGCAATTGGGTAACCGCGTGAAGACCTCGATTAAACAATTAGTGCTGGCCACTTCATTTTTCCTGTTTACCCAACACTCTTCTAGTGCTGCTGAATTTGAGGTTAAAGGGGTTAATAAAACTCTCACCGAAAATGTAGAATTATATTTAGAACCTTTAGCCGATGTTCCTGCATCACAGCTATCGAAAACGAAGCTATCTAAACGTATTCAAGATGCACTCAACCCTTATGGTTATTATCACCCACAGCTCGATATCGACCTCAATGATTCTGATAACGTGATCATTAACATCGATTCTGGTCCTGTCATGCGCATCGCAGAATCGATAGTAAAAATAACAGGTGAAGCTAGCCTAGATGCGGAGTTCATCAATATACTCAATCAAAGCAAGTTAGGCTCAGGTTTAACTTTGTCTCACCAAGAATATGACCAAACTAAGCGTGCGATTTTCTCTTTAGCAAAGCGGAAAGGTTATTTTGACGGCAGGTTTATCGAGTCAAAGATTGAAGTTATTCCTAGCGAGAACATCGCGAATATACACTTGTATTTTGCAAGTGGTCCACGCTACAAGTTCGGTTCTATAAGTATTCCTGATGATGGGGTTGACCCTACTCGTATCGAGAAAATACCCACCTTTAAAAAAGGTGATGACTTTGACACCATCAAGTTAGGTGAACTGCAATCTGATTTGTCAGACACTCAATGGTTTCGAAGTGTCATCGTACATGGTGACTTTGACAAACTTGATGACAACCTAGAAGTTCCAATTGAAATCATTGCCGAGCCAAGTTCTCGAAATATCGTGCAGGTCGGTGGCGGCTATTCTACAGATCTCGGTTTACGCGCCTCTCTCAGTTGGTCAAAGCCTTGGTATAACCGGAGAGGCCACAGCTTTGAAACACAGACATATTTGTCTGAACAGGAGCAATCACTTCAGTTGGGGTACAAAATCCCCACAGAGAAAGTCACAACGGATTACTTTGGTATTCAGTTTGAATCGAAACGAATTGATCATCGAGACACCAATAGCTTTACAAACGATCTTAAGTTCGAACGTTACTGGCAATTAGACAGTGATTGGCAAAGCACCATTTATGTCAAATACTTGCACGAACAGTACCGTCAGGCGTCTGAGGAAGAGCAATCGCAATTACTGTTACCTGGCATCAGTTTTTCTCAGGTTGATCGTAAAAATGATCAGTTGGAGCTCAATCATCGACACATCTATTCTGTCGAGTATTCTGACCCTAGTCTGTTCTCTGACTCAAGGCTGTTGCGGTTGGAAGGAAACAGTGTCCTTTCATGGGATATTAGTGACAGGCAGAAGCTCCATTTCCGCTCCAACGTAGGCATCAACATTGCCAAATCATTATCTGATGTGCCGTCGTCACTGCGGTATTTTGCTGGTGGCGATGGAAACCTGCGAGGTTATGGTTACGAATCTATCTCCCCTAGAGACGAGAATGGTGAACTAACGGGGGCACGTTATATGTTAACTGCTGGGCTCGAATATCAGCATCAAGTCTATCGTTCAATTTGGTTGGGCGCATTTCTTGATGTGGGTGATGCATTTGATCAACAAGCGGATTGGAAGCGTGGGACGGGCGTGAGTTTGATTTGGAACTCACAGTTAATGCCAGTTAAGCTCGATTTTGCTTACGGCTTAGATGCGCCTGAAGGCGACGAATTTCGTATTCATTTTTCCTTTGGTACTCAATTCTGATTTTTGTACGCTGTTTATGCACTCGCGAGGATGCGAACCATCTAATAGGATTCAAGTAAATCGAAAGAGATTAATAACCTTTGTGCTTTAGCAAACACAAAGGTAAAAACTATGAAAAAGCTACGATTCGGTGTATTTGGTAATATGGGCCCTGAAGCAGATGCTCTGTTCCAAGATATCGTCGCCAAGAAAGAAATTGAACACGGCGCACTTAAAGACTAAGACCACATGGCCATGATAGTGGTGAAAAACTCAGATATCCCCGATCGATATAAAGTGATTAACGAAGGCGGTACCGATCCTGTGCCTGAACTGATTGAGTCAGCGTGCATTTTAGAACATGCCAATGTTCAGTTTGGCGTAATGACCTGTAACACCGCTCATTACTTTAGACCTGAGGTTCAAAAGCACACCAACGTTTATATCGTCGACATGCTTCAAACCACCGTTGATCAAATCAAAGAGCAGAACTCTGAATCTGTTGTTGGTATTTTATGTACCAACGGCACATACAATTCGGGAATCTATGATCGTTACCTAACGGACGCGAATCTGGTGTTCGTTAAGCCAGATTCCTTTGAGCAAGAGCATAACGTGCATAGTGCTATCTATGGTGAAGTAACCGGTGAGATGACAGAGTGTGGACAAGCAATCCGAGAAACCAACGGGATCAAAGCGGGCGAGTTTGAGCGTAATGCCGCACTGCTTGCTGTAGCGATTCAATCCATCGTAGAGAAGGGCGTTGATACGGTTATTTTGGGATGCACGGAACTTCCTTTGGTTAGAAAGCAACTTGAAACGGCATTTCCAACAGTCACTTTTATTGATCCTATGGAAGCGGTAGCTGAGCGTGTCGTTGATATTTACCGTCTCGCTGAGCAATATGTGGAGCGTGGACATGTGGATTACAACATTAATGATGTTAATTCGATCTTCACAACGCTTGATATGGTGAACTACGTAGCCCAAAGAGCGATGACCTACCGTCTATAAGCTCAGATACGTGTATTTGAAACATGAGAAAGCCGCGAATTACGCGGCTTTTTTACATTTGGACTGGAGAAAATTAAAAATTAAGATTCGAAGCTGAACACTTAAAGCTCGAACTCGCCATTCATTTTTCGAAATAACCAATCAGGTACCTTGTTCCATGAACTGTAGTTCGGGTTCTTAGTATGGATTTGTTCCTCTGAAGCCCAGATGGTGTCACCTGATTGTTCTCGCGACACAGCCCAGAACAACTCCTCTTTCTGACGTGTTAAGTAGTGTGTCACTTGCTTCGCAAACTCTTCACTGTCAACCAACACCCCAAACTCAACGTTGAGAAAGTCTGATCTTGGATCGAAGTTAGAAGAGCCAATATAGGTGACACGCTCATCTAAAATTACTGTCTTGTTGTGGTAGTAGGTATCAACATGAAAGTAGTGATCATCATTGATCGCTTGGCTTTTGTACTCATAGATACTTACGCCCTTGTCGAGTAGAGTCTCACGGTGTTTTTCGTAATACGCAGGCACAAAGCCCGAATCATTAGAAGCCGATGAATTCGTCAGTAAGGTGACTTCGGCTTCGCTCTCTCTAAGTGCATCGACGAATACAAACTTGTTATCGCTTGGCACCATATAAGGCGTAGAAATAATAACCTTAGAAGGTGTCGGTACTTTTTGCTTCATCAAGTGTTCAATACGTTGGCGAAAGTAGGGCTTGTTGTCATTGAGTTTCTCCAGTGAGTCAAATACCGGCGTGACAGAGGCTGAAATGAACTTCGGTTGGTTTAAGCTCTTTATCTGCCTTTCGACTTCAGACGTGATCAATGCTTGATTCTTTTCACCTTTGTTCAACGCTTTGGTGAACGCTTGGTATTGCTCTTTCTCTTTGATTTTAATGCGTTCTTGAATTGGCACTACATGCTCACTGTTCCACAACGCTTGGTAGTTTCGGTCGAAAGCAGCAATCACGTCGCCTTTAAACAGCACATCCATATCAAAGAAGTTGGCACTTTCGCTGTAGCCAAAGTAGTCATCACCGATGTTGCGCCCACCGAGGATCATCGATTGGTGATCAACGTTAAAGTATTTCTCATGCAGTCGATTATCTAACTGTTTTTGATGAGTAGAGAAGTTGAGCGCACGACCAATCCAGCCAGCTTTACGTGACTCAAAAGGGTTGAACAGTCGAATCTCAATATTGGCGTGTGAGTTCAACTCCGCAAGCCATTTGTCATTGAATACCAACAAATCATCCAGTGTGAGGCGCACGGCCACATCGCGGTCAGCGGCGTGTTTCAGCTCGTTTAACAGCATCAGACCCAGAGTGTCGTTTTCCCAAGAGAAGTAAGTCATATCAATCGAGTGTTTTGCTTGGCGAACCAGATCAATGCGGCGCGCAAAGGCTTCAGGCGCACTCGGGATCAAATAGACTTCGGCTTGATGTTCTGTGCTTTGCCAGTTAGCTTCGAAGTCAGGTTCAACATCGGGGTAAGGTTGGGCACATCCTGTGACCAAAGCAATCAACATTATTGTGCATGCTGTTTTTAGTTTGCTAAGTGTCATAACTAACCTGCGTTTAAACATAAAATTTGGATATAGAAACGGCCAGCGAGCTGGCCGTTAAAGTAGGAAGGGTGTTGAATATGTTTAGTTTAGGTACCAGTCCCAAGGCATAAGACCTTGCTCTGCTAGACCCGTTAAGCGACCTTCACGAAGCTTAGGATCAACACCTGGGTTTGTGACATAGTCCCAGTCGAAGGTAGTGCTGTTGTCGCTGAATCCTGCACCATCAATGACAAGCACATTGTCGGTATCATCGCTGTACTGGTAGCTCTGGAACAATTCATCGCTAAACCAAAGACGCGACATTTCGTTCATAAGGGCTTTATCTTTGCTTGATGGATTTACTTCGCTTCCATCAAAACGTACAGCTTTGTTGAACATAAATGGCAGTTCTGAACCGTTACATGCACCGCTGATACAACCAATCGTTTTGAATAGATCAATGATTGACAGTTGGTCGTATTCGCCCGTTTCTTCATTTAGACCTGTTTTATAGTTCCACATGTTAAAGCTTGGTTTGTGCTCAAAGTGGTATAGCGTTGCTTCTACTCCGCTGTTTGCTGCCATGTGACGAGCTGGACCATTGAACAAGGTGTCATTTAGCAAGGTTTTAAATTGCTTCATGTTGTCAAGAGCGCCACCAAAGCTAGATTCTGAGTTAGGGTAGAAGTCTGTTAGATCTAGAGCAGCTTTTACCTCATCATGACTAGCAAGTTCTATGTCTCCAATAATTGATAAGCAACTTAAGTAACTATCCTCACCATTAGATGCATTTGCTAGGCATATACCAAATGCAATCGAATTTAAAAAATTTACGTCAATGTTGATGTCTGTATCTAAACCAAAAAATAGCTGTGTTACAGACTTATATGCCGTAAGGGAAAGCGTCATGTTTTGGGTCAACTCTTCAGTACTCATCCCCCCAATTTTAGTTTCAAGCATGGCTACGTTATCTTCATCACTCAACCAATCCAACATACTTAATGCAAGTTCTTCTGAGTTTGTATCTTCGTTGATCTCGGGCTTTATATACTCAATTATGGTAGGAACTAAAAAGGTCACATTGAATAACATGCCGAAGCTGTTAGATTCACTAGCGTTATTTCCAAGTACTGTAGACACAGCGAAATCTTTTTTTATAGGTGTTTCAATAGAACTTACACAAATTTCATCAGCGTCTGAGTCTGTCTCTAGCTCTTTACAAAGAATATAGGGAGCAAATGGCATAAGGGTAGACATTGGTGTCTTATCAGAGTTGGAACCCAATTTTATATTTCCTTGTTCGTCTATATCATTAAACTTGAGTTTGTAATTCAGTGAGAGTGACAGAGAACTAAGTAACCAGTTTTTCAGTTGTTCAATACCATCCAAAGCTGTTTCTTGCGACGCCATGATCTTGTCAAGCGAAGTGTCTGCTGTAAAACCCTTACTGCGATCTTTTGCAACGTCATAGCTAGGATACTCAAAACCATACGGGTTGCTCTGCATGATGGCACGTTGGAAATATTGACCTGCGATATCGTCATCTTGCTGCAAGAAACCAATAGACATAGCGCCTGAGCCTTGACCCATAACGGTTACGTTTTGAGCGTTACCACCGAAGTCGGTAATATTATTGTGTACCCACTCCAAGGCACGCTTCTGGTCACCTAGGCCATAGTTGCCATCTTTGTAAGCGCCTTTAATCCATTGAGTACCTAACTGACCAAGACGGTAGTTAAAGCTTACATAGATGAAAGGCTTACCATCGTCGCTTCCTTGAGCAACCACGGTATCACCTTGGATGAGCGGCTCTGCACCAGAACCGTATTCGAAATCACCACCGTGAATGAATACATAAACCGGTAGTTCTGCGTCAGCATCTACGCCTGCTGGGCGCCAAATGTTCAGGTTCAAACAGTCTTCAGATTGTGTCTGTGAAACGGTCTTCAATTGAGGACATGCATCACCAAACGAAGTGGCATCAATGTCACTCCCAAGATCAACCATTTCACTGTGCTCAAAACGCTCTGCATCGGCAAATTTAATGCCTTTAAAAGACTCAACTGAAGCCAGTTTGTCGTCTTCGGTATTCGACGTAATAACCAGCTCTTCTTTGGTCGCTTTGATACTTGCGTCGCCGATTTGAATAGTAAAGGTTTCCGCAGGGGCAGGTACGAGAGGTTCAGGTTTGTCTGGCATTGGAACCGTTGGTTCAACGTCTGTGTCACAACCAGCAAGAGCGGCCGCAATAGCGAGCGCGATGAGAGAACGATATGCAATAGTCATAAAAAAGGTGTCCACAATAAAATTTGGTAAAGTAACGAACAGCGCATCGATACCGTCAAACCTGTAGATCCATAAGGTGATGGCTCCGTCTTTGGAGCATTTGACGTTGTGTTTCTTCGTGTGTTATCTACTGGATAACCAACGTTGGCGCGTTTTCATTTGTATGATGTCGACCTAATACAACGTAGGTTCACATCAGAAATTTGGTTAGATTTAGTCTAAAAGCGATAGCCAAGGTTCAATGTCACAGCCGAACGAGTTTCACCTTTGTTGTACAACACGGTCATGTTGTAATGCTTGCCAATCTGTTTGTTGACTCCGGTTAAAAATGCCCACTGGTTAATGTCGACACCAACGTCGTAATCAAACTCAATATCGTCTGTCTTTACAGTACCTTGCATACGTGAATCTAAACCTTGGTATTCAGCACCAACGAAGAATTGAGCGCGATAATCAACTAATTGGTAGCCCAACATTGGCTGAATCGTGACAATGCCGTCACCCCAATCATCCATCCCTTTCAGACGGGTTTGTGAATAGGTGCCGGTCACTGAGGCAAAGAACTCTTTGTAACCAACAGATAATGTTGTACCCGCACCGCGTAAGTCATATTCGAGATGGAGTGGTACATTTAAACGCCCACTATTACACAGTGCTGATACGCCCTCGCACAGTTTGTCGCCTAGACCAGGTAATTTGTTATTGAGTTTATCTTGTAGATATTCTCCCGCAGCGCCGGTATAAGAGGCGTCAATATTCGCATCAACGTTTACCTTTCCTACGTACCCGAATACATTCCAGAATGGCAAGATATTTACGTCGCCGCGTATCGAAACACTTTCCGCTTTAACCGTTGCAACGCTATCTTCAGGGTCGAACAGGTCATTCAAGCGCACACCGCCAATCACGTAATCGGTCATAGGAAGGTTCATGTCTTGATTGCGATAAGCAACTGAAACACCGAATGGTAATGGCAAATCGATACCTTGACGACGCACCATGTCACCCATTAAAGGGAATACTCGATCTAACTTAACACTCGCTTCTTGCATACGAGGATCTGAAACTTCTTTTAGACGCTCTTCATGCAGGACATTAACGCCGTTGTCGTCTTCATAAATTGCGACGGGTTCAGTTACAGCGCTCATGGTCATCGGTTTCGTTTTAGACGTACCCTCGATGTTAGTTGTCTTACGTTCAATAACGACTTTACCAGAGTCTAACGTTTGGAAATCAATCACTTGGTAATAGGTATCGACTTTTGACTTACCAAGATTAAATGGCTTGTCGTTGGTGATTACCATGCGTTTTGGTGTGCCGCCTACAAGTTCAATATCAACATTCAAGAAACGGAAATAGGCGATGTCTTGTGGTAAGCCGTATTTCGAATAGTTGAAGCTAATGGTCACGTCGCCGTTGTCTTTTTCATTGACTTTCACTGACGATGGATCGAAGCTTTCTGCATAATTTCTTAGTCGATACTCAGTGCGCGTAAACTCTTCAATTTCATCGATCAGTTTTTCGTTTTCATCCAGCTCTTGCGGGTTGTATTTGACGCGCAGGTCGATGTTGCCTTTGCTGTCTGTGTTTTTTATCAGATAGACGCTTGAGTCACGAACCTCATCGCCAATTTGTATGGTTCGATGTGCGTGTTCAACTAGGTGTTCGCCCTGTACGAGCGAACTGATTGCTAGCTTTGGTAAATCATGACTGATGCCATATTTGTCAAATAGTGCTCGACCTTTTTCCATAACTTCGCTGTAAGTCTTGGTTTCTGCCGCAGACGCAAAATTGGGGGTGGTAAGTAATAGGGCGCTCGCTAACACAGAAAGAGTATGGGTCTTACAAGCGCTGGTGCGTATTTCAAAAAAACTCATGACGGTTTCCACGCTGAGTGGCCTCAAACCTTCGAGACTCAAACAGTCGATGTAATACTGAACGTCGTGTTCAGTTGTTATGTATTTATCCGTTAGGATTGCTAGTGTGAATGTCGCGACTAAAAATGCATTGCGTCAATCAATGAGAGGATTTTAAGAGGAGGTGGCAGATCGCGTTAATCGCTTTTGATGGACGCTATCCTCACTTAGTAATAATTAGCGTTAATCAATTGATTTATAATGATTTTCAATAGATAAAAAACGGCCTGTGAAGTAAAAATACTTGGCAGACCGTTTTGTTGTGAGTTGTTAAGCGCATTTAGTTCTAAGCAGTTACCCTCACTCTAAATAGATCAGTAAACAACTTCGCTATCATCAGAATAATCAAAATGTTTACGAGCATCAAAAGTGGCGTTTCAATTCCATAAACAGGTGTGAGGTTGAGCGCACCAGATGTGAGAACAACTAATAAGTTAATACCCAATATTCGGTGTACCATGAGCTTAGGTGTCGCGAACACTTTCCATATCACCATAATGTTAAGGAAGTAGAATAGTCCCAGCTCCCATAGTTCTGTCATTAATGGCATCACAAAGATGTATTGCAACAGAACCACCGACCCTGTACCCAACACACCATAAAAAGCGTCCTTAATAACGCTTGGTGGCATGGGCGGCACCATAGAAGAGAATACACCGGCTAACATAGGAAATATGAAACCACCTGGAACTGGAAGATAAATCCAAATCAACAGCGATGTGATAAACATCGACACGCCTTGCAGCACTTTGCGCCCATCTTCATTCAAATGTTCAACAAACGTGCGATGTGCATGATGCCAAGATACGTCTTTATGATCACCTGTGACATTGAGTTCACCCTCAACAAGAGATTGTTCTGGTGTTAATACATCGAACGTCTTCAAGTTGTGAGTAAGAACTGCCCATTGGATATCTAAGTCTGATTCGCTGTTACTTTGTTTGAGTAATGTATCTTGGATATGTGCCATTTCATCGATACGCAAGCGCCATGTTTGGATGTTCTCTTTAAGGTGGTAGCTTCCGGTCAGTGGCAGATCTAAAAGTTGATACAGCTTATCAATATTCGCGGTGTTGCTTTCAAGTGCGGCAATGTCGATGTTGTCTGTTTTTTCCATCGCATCTAACAACGCTTGTTTACTGGTTTCGAAACGTTGTACAAAGTTGAGTTCAGTATTCACAGGCCACACGATGCGATACACAATAGAGAACACAACAACACCTAATAGTGTTTCTTGAAGTCTAAGTACAGCAAAGTGAAAGGTGGTTTGGTTATCAAACCCGCCCAGACAAGCAACAATCGAACACACGGTAAATCCTATTGAAAAGATGTAGCCGTATTTCTCGTCACTAGACATGAAAATACAAGTGCCTAAGAACACGGTAAGAAATGTTAGAAACAAAAATCGATCTTGTGAAAACATCGCAATGAGGAAAAAGGCATAACCGGTCCCTAACAAGGTTCCCATTAACCGGTTATGGCCTTTGTTTATTGAATGGGCGAAGCTCTCGTTCAATGCCATCACGGCGACGGCTATCGCAGCCCAATACGGTTTTTCCCAACCAAACCACAACGCTAGGCAGATTGCGATAACTATAGAGAGTGCGACTTTAATCGCGTCTTTAGTCGATGCAGTGAACATAAGAATCACCTAGCTATTTTTGATTATTTTGATCGAGGCAGTCATACCAACACGCAGTTGTACGTCTTCTGGTATTTTGTCTAACTTCACTTTGATAGGGATGCGTTGAGCTAGGCGTATCCATTGGAAGTTTGGATTCACGTTTGGCAATAAATCATTACCTGTGCTGCCGTCTTGCTTCGCGATACCAAAACCAATACTTTTGATATGTCCTTCTAGCTGAACATTGTTGTGCATCATTAAGGTCACATAAGCAGTGTCCTGAGCATCGACACCGACTAAATCAGTCTCTTTGAAATAACCTTCAATCCAGAAGCTATCTTCATCAATTAGCGCAACCACAGGTGAATTCGCGACAACTTGAGAGCCAACACGTAGGTTCAGATTGGTGATATAGCCGTTAGTAGGCGCATATACCTTGGTGTACTCAAGGTTGAGATGTGCTTCTTCTACGTTCGCTTTTGCCAGTTCGACATTTGCGGCGCTGGTTTCTACCGCGTTGTTCAAGTTGTTTAGTGTCAGCACGGGCACGGCACCGGGCGTTCTTTTCTCTAAATTCAACGCGCGTTGCTCTTCGTTTTTGGCTTTGGCGAGTAGGGCAAATGCTTGTTTTTGAGTCGCAAGTGCTTTTCTGTAGGTCGCCTTGTAAATACTCGGATCGATCTCAAAAAGAAGATCGCCTTTTTTTACCTTCGAGTTGTCTTCGACATGCACTTCAATGACTTGACCCGTGACTCGAGGTGTAATCGAGACGATATAAGCGCTGACTTGTCCGTCTCTGGTCCATGGGTTACTTGAGTACGACTGGTAATAGCTATAAACCACAGTTCCCGCAGCAGCCAATAATAAAAGTGTGATGAGATAACGTTTGATCACAGTAAGTGCCTCAAAAAATGGTAATAAAATGGCCGATAGCGCCAGTAAAAATCACGATCAAGCTCAGTTCTGCTATTGCAGGAAAGGCGACGTACTTATGAAGGCCAAACCGTGTCGCGATTGACCCTGTTAGCATTGTCAGTATGTAAGCCAGTGCGATAACCAATAACAGCGGTGGGAAGTAGACTTCATCCCACACAAGCTCATGCGGCATGGTATTCATGGTTCTGTTCTCTATTTGTTTGATGAATGCAACGATAACGGAGTTCGATTTATTGTGATAATCGCTTATAGAGGATCGTACCCATCAAAATCCAACTTTATTCGGTGATTATGCCAACTGCCTCTTTGTTGAGAGCCGTAAGCCAGTAAAACAACGGTAGGTAGGTTGTCGTTCTTGAAGTGGAAACACTTAATTGAAATTGATTTCGAAAATCATCTACTTTTGCCGGTTTAAGATAAATCTATTTAAAATAATCACTTAAGATGTAAATTGCACTTCAAAAACTATGCGAACAGTTAAAGTGATGATTTGATCCATCAAATGGGATTACATAATAAAACCTTTTGTTCTTAATATTCGGTTCGAAGCAACGAGATTCT
>NZ_JBFRNU010000004.1:0-45773 GCF_041471145.1 Vibrio sp. 10N.261.54.A5
AGGCGGCATTATAGAGATGTTCATCACATTGGCAAGTGTTTATTAAAGAAAGATGCAAAAATAACGATTACATGGCGAATAAACACTCAAAGCCTTATTTGCGCAAGTTTAACTACAGAGTACTTACAAAATAACCACAGACTTATCCACAATTGCTCTGATTTTCATCCTAGAAAACAAAAAAGCTGCCTCATGGCAGCTTTTTAAATGGCAACGAGTCTAAATCCCAGAACCATATTGCTCTCCATCATCTTCATGGAGACCACATTCGCGTTTCAACCCATTAAAACGAGTTTCCTCTTCAGTCATACCCGGTTCCCACTTCTTAGTTGTATGTGTATCTCCAACAGAAAGGTAACCCTGCTCTCGAAGCGGGTGATAACCGAGACCATGCTCTTCTAGGTAATAGTGAACATCTTTATTCGTCCAATCGATTACCGGCAAAAATTTAAACACACCATTTTGGATAGATAAGATTGGCAAATTTGCACGCGATTGAGATTGCTCTCTTCTTAAACCGGAAAACCAAGTGCCTGCCTCTAGTTCATCCAACGCTCTTCTCATCGGTTCAACTTTATTAAGCTTGTTGTACTTCTCTATCCCTTCTATACCTTGATCCCAAAGTTTTCCATATTGCGCTTCTTGCCAATTAGGGCTCTGTTGGGCGCGAAAGACTTGAAGGTTTAGAGTCAACTTCTGACTTAACTCATCAATAAAGCGATAGGTCTCCGGAAATAGATACCCTGTGTCAGTCAAAATAACCGGAATATCTGGTTTTGCTTGGGTCACTAGGTGCAACATCAATGCTGCTTGGATTCCGAAACTAGAAGACACAACATGTGTCCCTTCTAAATTATCTAAAGCCCACTTAACTCTTTCTAATGCGGTTAGCTGCTCTAACTCTGCGTTGATTTGTCCAAGACGAAGTATTTGCTCCGTCTTAGTCAATGCGAGTAGCTCTGCTAACTTCAATTTTGAAGCGACAGAATTATGCATGCAGATCCCTCTTGGAAATGATCACCTCTTCGATGATGCCAGCTCGGATTGTAAAATCACCGAACCCTTCTTTGTCGTTGCGTTCTGTAGCCCAACGTCCCACCAGCGCATCAATCTCTTCTAAGATCTGAGCTGATGTGATGTTCTCTTTATACATCTTAGGGATACGAGTTCCGGCCTTGTTGCCACCTAGGTGCATGTTGTAACGCCCCGGAGCCTTACCCACTAAACCAAGTTCAGCCAACATTGCACGACCACAACCGTTTGGACAACCTGTGATTCGAAGGATGATGTTATCTTCTTCTGGTAATCCATGTTTTTTCAGAATGTCTTCAACATCCGTTACAAACTCAGGAAGAAAGCGCTCAGCTTCTGCCATTGCTAAAGGACATGTTGGGAAAGCCACACACGCCATTGAGTTTTTACGTTGCTCTGAAACAGCATCATCCATCAAGCCATATTGACGCGCCAGTTTTTCAATCTTGGCCTTTTGACTCGTCGACACACCCGCAACAATTAGGTTTTGGTTTGCAGTCATGCGGAAGTCACCTTTGTGGATCTTCGCTATTTCAGCAACACCTGTTTTCAGAGCTTTACCCGGAAAATCAAGTAAACGACCATTCTCGATGAATAACGCCAAGTGGTGCTTACCATCAATGCCTTCCGCCCAACCAATGCGATCACCACGGCCAGTAAACTCATAAGGACGACTTTCAGAAAACTCAACGCCTGCACGTTTTTCTACTTCTGCTTTGAATACATCAATACCAACACGGTCTAGTGTGTATTTGGTTTTTGCATTCTTACGGTTTGAACGGTTACCCCAGTCACGCTGAGTCGTTACCACCGCCGCTGCTACATCTAACGTTTTATCTAATGGCACAAAACCAAAGTCGTCAGCTTTACGTGCATAAGTAGAGGTATCACCATGTGTCATAGCAAGACCGCCACCGACTAACACATTAAAGCCCACCAGCTTTCCGTCTTCAGCAATAGCAACAAAGTTAAGATCGTTAGCATGGACGTCCACATCATTTTGCGGAGGAATGACAACCGTCGTCTTGAACTTACGCGGTAGGTAGTTGCTACCAAGGATAGGTTCTTCATCCGTTGTTTCTAGTTTTTCACCATCTAACCAGATTTCTGCATAAGCACGAGTCTTCGGTAATAGATGTTCACTGATCTTTTTCGCCCACTCGTAAGCTTCTTGATGAAGTTCAGATTCAACCGGGTTTGTCGTACATAGAACATTTCGGTTTACATCACCCGCTGTCGCAATTGAATCAATGCCAATGCTATTTAGCGTTTGGTGCATCAACTTAATGTTCGGCTTCAAGACACCGTGGAACTGAAACGTTTGACGAGTTGTTAGACGAATTGAACCGTAAGAGGTACTTTCGTCTGCGAACTTATCAATCGCCAACCACTGCTTAGGGGTAATGATGCCACCAGGCATACGAGCACGAAGCATGACGTTATGTAACGGTTCGAGCTTTTGTTTGGTACGTTCGTTACGAATATCACGGTCGTCTTGTTGATACATACCGTGGAAACGAATCAACTGAAAGTTATCAGCAGTAAAGCCACCTGTTATGCGGTCTTGGAGATCTTGTTCAATCGTACCGCGTAGGTTATTACTTTCACGCTTAAGACGCTCATTGTCAGCCAAAGGTCCAAGTACTTGACCTAGCACTTCTTGCTCTATTACTTGCTTGCTCATTAGTACACATCCCTTTGGTAACGTTTCGCTTTACGTAAATCATTAATATATTGTTCAGCTTGCTCGCGGCTCTGGTTGCCATGCTTTTCCGCTATCGAAACTAACGCTTCATGAACATCTTTAGCCATTCGAGTCGCATCGCCACAGACATAGAGGTACGCGCCCTCTTGCAGCCATTGCCACACCTGCTCTGCTTGTTCGATTAAACGGTCCTGAACATAAACCTTTTCTTTTTGGTCACGGCTAAAGGCAACATCGAGCTTAGTTAGCGCGCCAGACTTGAGGTACTTTTGCCATTCAACTTGGTATAAGAAATCTTGAGTAAAGGTACGGTCACCAAAGAACAACCAGCTTTTTCCTTCAGCATCATTGTTTTCACGCTCTTGAACAAAACTGCGGAACGGTGCGATACCGGTACCCGGGCCGACCATGATGATTGGTGTATTGTCGTCTTGTGGTAATTTGAAGTTATTGTTGTTCTCAACAAACACCTTCACTTCACCACCCTCTTCAAGACGTTGAGCTAAGAAGCTAGAAGCTCCGCCTAAACGAGACTCTTCGCCTTTTTGGTATTCAACCAAACCAACCGTCAAGTGAACTTCTTCATCTACTTCTGCTTGGCTTGATGCAATAGAATAGAGACGCGGTGTCAGCTTACGTAACAGGCCAATTAACTCATCAGCCGATAGCTTAGTTTTCTTCTCAGCTAAAACATCGACAACTTGAGTATTACCCGCGTATTCACGAAGCTTGTCTTTATCTTCCACCAGCTTGATTAACTTCTTGCTGCCCGATAACTCAGCAAACTTAGTCACAAGTTGAGGGTTTGAAGTGGTAATCTCAAATTTACTCACTAGCGCACTATGGATAGATAGATTCTCACCATCGACATCGACACTTTCGATACCCGATAACCCAACCTTAGAAAGAATCTGATTTGCGAGTTCTGAACTGTTTTCATACCATACGCCTAGCGCATCGCCGGGTTGGTAGGTAATGCCCGACTCATCAAGATCAATCTCGATATGACGAACATCTTTGCCCGAATCACGACCGGTGATCTTTTGGCTCGTCAATAGTGTCGCGGTGTATGGGTTTTGTTTGGTGTATTGCGAATGACCGGCGGCCGCTTGACCGACTGGTAATTGAACCACATCGGCTTCAGTGCCTGTCGATAGCGTCTCTTTTACTTGCTCTAATGCTTTAGCGCGCCATTCCGTTGCTGATTCTTCGTAATCAACATCACAATCAAGACGATCGACAAACGATTTCGCACCAAGCTTAGCGAGGAAGTTATCGAAGTCTTTAGCCGTTTGGCAGAAGAACTCATAGCTTGAGTCACCTAAACCAATCACACCGTATTGTAGGTTTGATAATTTTGGCGCTTTCTTCGATTGTAGGAATTCATGCAACTCAATAGCGTTATCAGGGGCTTCGCCCTCACCATTGGTTGAAGCCACAAAAATGACGTGTGTCTCTTTGGCTAGGTTCTTACCTTTATAATCACTTGCATCGAAAAGCTCGACAGCAATACCTAAGGCTTTTGCTTCTGCCTCTAGCGATTCAGCGACGCCTTTAGCATTACCGGTTTGAGAAGCGAAGATAATGCTGAGCTTACCCGCTGGCTTAGCCGCTACTGCAGCGGCCGCTTGAGCGATTGGCGCAGCAGCACCGACAGGCTGAGCTTGGCTCACTCCCCAAAGGTAACCACTGACCCATGCCAGTTGCTGTGAAGACAGTTCAGAAACAGTTTGCTGAAGATGACCTAATTGTTGGTCATTAAGTGGTGCTGCTAGCCCAGGTAACTCATTAGCCCCAGACTGTGCATTATTGTTTTGTGAAGACTCTTTCTTATTTAAAGACATGGTCACGACATCCCTAATCATTGCGTGACGATAGATTAACCACTCCTTTTAATAACAAGAAAGAATAGAAAAGTATGTTTTATAACTTTTTGGAAGTAAAAACCGATTGAAACGTAAATTGTCTTACTGGTTTTCAATGCGTACTTGCTGAAAGCCAACCGCCATTGCCGACTTAGATGCCAAGTCTAAATCCGCGTAATGACATTCTTCACCATGAACATCAGTAAGCAGAACGAAGCCACCACCCATATGACGAAACTCCACAACCCAAGACCCTTCTTGAATTGAGGGCTCTATGATGGCTTCAACTAACAGGTTTTCTCTATATAAATTTCTCAATTCATTGAGTGTCATATTCCATCCCTTGCTTTGACCTCACTACATAGACCTTATAAGAATAGACGCAAATTGGCTCTCTGTATTAAGGATGGTCGAAAGTGATGAATGTGCTAACTAATTCCAGAAAGATATATACTCAAGTAACCAATAGATATAAAAAAACGCCACTTAATAAAGTGGCGTTCTTAAAATTCGTTCTAAATTTGCTTTATATGGCCTAGAAGCGCACTTCAGCACCAGCAAACCAACCATCGACCATGACAAAGCTCTTGCCTAGTTCTGAGCTAAAGAACTCATCCGAATCTAAATCGATAACACGGTAACCACCACGCAGGGCAATTTCAGATTCTGATACTGGAATTCGGTACTGAACACCCGCCATCAAATCCGTGCTCTTAATACCACTGCTATCACCGAACTCCATCGTACCAATGATATCGAAGTTGGTGTCCGGCACATTGATCTCTGCGTTACCGTAGAAGCTCCACGTGAACTCATCAAACGTCGATGTTTTCGCACCTGTTGCTTTTGGTTCAATGTAATTCGAGTTTGAGTATTGAGTAAACGTCACACCCGCATCGAAGTTCATCAGCTTGTGATCTAACAACGTGTAATAGAAGGTGTAATCGTACTTATCGAAAGCCAATGAATCTGCATCAACAGAAGTATAGCGAAAGCTAGCGTTTGGTAGCATCGGGGCATTATGCTCAAATGCGAAATACAACGAAGGTGAGTTAGAGTCATCATCTTGTCTAACTTCGTTTAGCTTTGTACTTCCCCACCACATATCGGCACCGACTTTAGCCGTGTAAGAAAACTCTTCTTCAGCAGACACTGCCGAGCTTAAAGATAGCATTCCCACTAAAGCAATTAATGGCATTTTATTCATTTGAGATAGCTCCAATTCCATATCGTTGTGCTAATTGTATGCACATTCATAGATTATTGGGGAAAATTCTATCACACATCTTAAATTCTCAAACGATAAACCGCTGACGATCAAAGATTTGACGACACCATGATCTTAGTAACGTCTTTGGTTAGAACTGTGTACAAAGTTTTTGAAAAACCACACACCGATTGCAATCACGATCAACCAAGGCAGTAACTTAAACACGACCCCCATCATACCTAAGACCAACATGACTAATAACGCTACTCCGGTTGCAGCCAATACCGTCATAAACGTGATACCAGTGACAAGTAGAGTTGCGACGAAAATAAGAACAAAGATTAATTCAAACATAATGGTCTCCCTAATGAGTTAATGACCTATCTTTCCTACTTTCTAACATTGCAGCTTCCATACCAAGTGTGCCAAACTAATAAAACCCTTATTTATCAGACAAATAAAAAGCCACACATCTTCATGCGTGGCTTTTCAGAAACTTACAGTGGTAAATTTAGCCTCTAATGGCGAATTTAACCTTAAGTTTTTAACTTAGAGGGAGCTTAAACATTTAGCTCTTTAGGGATCTTAGCCAATGCTGTTTGCATCACTTCAATACCTGCACCTTTCTTATGTGCGTTTTCACTGATGTAGCGACGCCATTGTCTTGCACCAGGCATGCTTTGAAACAAACCAAGCATGTGACGAGAGATGTGGCCTAAACTTGCGCCATTTGAAAGTTCACGCTCGATGTACGGGTACATCTCTTCGACAACCTGTGAGCGCTTCTTAATTGGTGTGTCTAAACCAAAGATCTGCTGATCGACTTCAGCCAAGATAAACGGGCTATGGTAGGCCTCACGACCGATCATCACGCCATCAAGGTGTTGCAAATGTTCTTTAGTTTGCTCAAGAGTAGTAATGCCACCATTCACGGCAATCACCAGATCAGAGAAATCTTTCTTGATTTGGTATGCACGATCGTAATCTAGCGGTGGGATCTCACGGTTCTCTTTCGGGCTAAGGCCACTCAACCACGCTTTACGCGCGTGAATAGTAAATTGCTCACAGCCACCTTTTTCAGAAACCGTCGAAACAAACTTAGTTAGAAACTCATAAGAGTCTTGGTCATCGATACCGATACGCGTTTTCACGGTAATTGGAATATCAGTGACTTCTTTCATCGCTGAAACACAATCTGCCACCAACTCGGGCTCAGCCATCAAGCATGCACCAAATCGACCATTCTGAACTCGGTCTGAAGGGCAACCTACGTTAAGATTCACTTCATCATAACCGCGTTCACCAGCAAGCTTGGCACAAGCAGCAAGATCAACCGGGTTTGAACCACCGAGTTGAAGTGCAAGAGGATGTTCTTGCTCGTTATATTCTAGGAAGTCGCCCTTACCATGTAAGATCGCGCCCGTTGTTACCATTTCCGTGTACAGAAGAGTCTGCTGAGAAAGCAAACGGTGAAAGTAACGACAGTGGCGGTCAGTCCAATCGAGCATGGGTGCAACAGAAAGTCGGTTACTAGCGTATTTACTGGTTTTATTAGTGTTTGTCATGATTCAGTCTCAATTAATACTGTACAAACATACAGTGAATTACCTAGAATTAAACGGAATTACTTCCTGTAGTACCCCTCAAGTACCCCTTTAGGAGTTGGACAATGGCAAGTTATACCATCGAGACCAGAAAGCTAAAAAGCGGTGAACCAAGGTTCAAGGTAACAATCATCGTTAAAAAGAATTCGCGCATTATACACAGGGAAAGCAAAACTCTAAAAAAGAAAGCGCTCGCTAAAGCTTTGGGTAAAAAAAGGGTAGCTGAACTAGAGGCTCAAGGGGTACTAAATCAGCCAAAAACAGTCCCCCTTTCGGTACTCCTCGATTTATTCATGGCCGAAAGAGATCTTTGGGACAATACAGGCCGCACCAAACGCTATGTGATTAAGATGCCTAGGGATTGCGACATCGCCCAAGTTGAGAGTAATCAGCTACGAACTAGCGACTTAATCGAGCACTGTAAAAACAGAAGAGGTGCAGGAGCCAAACCCGCAACGATTTATCATGATATTGCTTACCTACGTTCTGTAATGAAAAAAGCAAAGCCCGTGTTCAATATCGCGGCCAACTTTCTGATATTTGATGAAGCAATTCCGGTTCTCATTGATATGACGCTAATAGGTAAAAGCCAGAAACGAACACGCCGCCCAACTTCCGAAGAACTAAAACGCTTAAAGCTTGGATTAGAACAACGTGAGTCTTTCCGGCCAAACGGCACAACTCGAATCCCATTCACCGACATTCTTGAGTTCAGCATTCTTACTTGTATGCGAATAGGTGAAGTGTGCAAGCTGCGTTGGGAAGATCTCAACCAAGAACATAAAACAATACTCGTCAGAGACAGAAAAGACCCAAGGAAGAAAGAGGGCAACCACATGATTGTTCCGTTGCTTGGTGAGTCATTTGAGATCGCACTAAAGCAACCGAACAAAGGTGAGCTCATTTTCCCATACAACTCACGCAGTGTTAGCGCAGGCTTTCAGAAAGTTAGGAACGAATTAGGTATTGAAGATTTGAGGTATCACGATTTACGAAGAGAGGGAGCTAGTAGGTTATTTGAAAAGGGCTATTCGATTGAAGAGGTGGCTCAAGTGACTGGGCATAGAAATCTAAACATTTTGTGGCAAGTATACACGCAATTATTTCCGCATAAGTTACACAAAAGGGCTTAGTAATTAGCCTTTCAACTGATATACATCGTCAAGTGGTAGCCTAGGCTCTCCTCTACTTATGGATATTTGAGGTGAAGAGAGGTTAGGTGAATACACATACCCCATTTTTGAAAGTATTTCATTCAACTTATCATCGTTCCTGCTAAAGAGGTTATCGAGCACGGCTTTGACTACATGGTCGTTTTTAACTAGTTCATTCGTATACTCAGGGCTGTTTATATCTTTTGCATGCGCTAGTGCTCTGAAATTAGGGTTATCTAAGTAATGATCTCTCAAGCTTTTTGTTTCGTCGATATCCAACTGTGCAATCAGCTCCAAAATGCCCTTAAAGTTTCTAGTCTGACGTCTTAGTTCAATATAGTGTGATTCAAGATTCTCTTTGTTTTCTTGAAGGTCTTCTAATTCAGCTTTTAGCGATTTAAGTTCTTCGCCTTGACTTTGTTGGGTTTCATTCGAAAAATCGAGTTGAGATTGCAGATTACTAGTTGCAATTTCTGCGTCTTGTCTTAGTTGTGTTTGGTGTGCAATTTCGTCATTAAGAGTAGTTATTTTTCCTTTCAGAATATTACGTTGCTCTTCCCACAGATCTAAATCTCGACCTAACTTTTCTTTTTGATATTCCAAACTGCATTCCGCTTGTGCTCTTGCAGTCCCACCAAGACTTTCATACTTACTTTTATCTCGGCTATGTTTTGCTCTAATACGTTTGTCGTCAATGAAGCTATACTTCAACTTATCGACTTGGTGTTGTAGCCAAGGCAACCCAAAAGTATATAAAACCGCTATAACTGCAGGAATGACTAAATCAGACAACAAATGAAACTCTAGTGATTTAACAAACGTTATCTTGTCTTTGCTTTCACTAAAGAAAAACTCTATTACATAGATATGATTCCACGCCAACCAAGCTAATATGAACGCACCTAAAATGGGCGCCTTAAGTCTGTTTGCTGTTGCTTGTGACAAGGCTGAAACCAGCTCTTTCATTTTGATATCCCTTAATACTTAACTAGACACATATTACTACAACACATTTCTAAAAAGTACTCATACATCAGTAGTATAAATAAGTATGAAAGACTCGGTTAAGGGTTGGATAGAACTGAAAACGTCAGAACAACGTTCCTAAATCAAAAAAGCCCTACGACTTAGGGCTTTTATTTTCCAACCGCGTCAAACGCTCATCCATCTTTTCCATCATTAAGCGCAACCACTTAACATCAGTTTTGAGTGTAATGCCTACACCCACCCCGCTAGACAAGGCACTAACAACGGCAACAATGATTGTTTGATACTCTGCCATTACTTGAACTCATTGCGCAGGGTTTCCCATAGGCCAAATACTATTGGAGCACTTGCGCCAATAATGCCACCGAATTGAACACCGTCTGCCGATACGCTCGCGGTGATAAGTTCAGGGTGACCCACTACCAAAGCAGCTCCCGCACCAAGTAACGCTAAACCCTTTTTAGTGGAAGGAGCAGATCATTTTCTTCTGTTCACTTTCTATGACGCGGACTTAAATAACCAACTTTTCAAGTTCGATTCGGTGAGAGGCTTTTCCTTTACTGTGCTTTACCCATAAACGCTTTGGTTGGTATCCATTGGCACGGACCTCAACATCATAATTACCCTCTGGCAATCGCATACCGGCTTGGTACCTAGGCTTAATATTCATTATTCGAACCTTAAAACCCGGTTGGTTCTGTGCATTTGAATTGATGTACATAGGAAACTCCGTTTGGGCTTCATTATTGTTTTTAGCTGAACTCACCGGTTCGCTCTCAGCACGCTGAGTTAAATAACGAGCAAAAACACCATCCAACTCCGCTACCGAATGCTCCAAAGAGGTAGAAAACCCATCAGTAATACGCATACTTTTGTCTATTTGAGCGCCAAGTGGATGAATCAACGGTTGAGTATGTATCACCCAACGAACGGCATAAGAAGCCGACGGAGATAGTGTGTCACTGACTTGCTCTAAGAAAAAGCCAATCGTTGAGTCCGTTTGAGTGTACTTGGATGAAAATACATTCACAGGCACAACAAGAATAACGAATATGACGATAAACGAGCTGCCTATATTCAGAGCCTTGCTCTTCAAGTTCGGTGCTGGCCGTGGTTTATGGTAATTCATCAACACGATAAATTTTCCTGGCAGCTTAAACACCGTTAGGACAACGAGAAATAGCGATAGTCCCATTGATATTGGCGGCACAATGATAGAACGCAATGCCGCTTTGCCTTGTTCAGCATAAGGGCCATCATCAGCAAACTGAGCGCGTGACGCCTCAATATAACCTAGCCAATAATCTCTCTCACGCCTCACATTTGGAACAATAACCTGTTGGTAAAATTGCTTATTATTCCACGTCGCCATCATGGGCTCGACGTAATAACGTTCGCCCATACGATTCTTTATTTGTTGCTGAACTTCGGCTACTTTTTGAAAATCATTCCAAGATAAGTTCGGTTCAATGTCGTAACCCCGCTGCTTTGCCTCGGCATGCCAACGAGCTTTGGTGTCCTTCATAACTTTGTTTCTGACTGCATTTTTAAACACGCTAATTTGGTTTATTTGCCAATTGGAGTCTAAATGGATCCCCTTTCGATGAACTTGAGTACGAACCTTACTTGCTGTTGTAGAGTGGGAGCGAAACTCCGACATAGAGTCGATTCCCATAGGATAACCGGTCTCTTTTAAGAACTGTTTTTGCCACACTGCCAGTATTCGTGGTGTGTAATGAGCGACACTATTGGTATACGTTTTATCTTGAATGGCTTCTCCAGCTTGCCCTGTCGCTTGCTCAATACCGGCTTGGATAACTGATAAGCCTAGAGAACCGAATGCTTCCCCCCAAGATGTTTCACCTTTCGTTCGTCGAAAGGTTTTCTCTAACCAATAATCCATCGGTTGGTGGGGAATCGAGTTATCTTTTAATAAGCGTTCATAGCGATCTTCAATGCGGCTGATACAATTGGCTCTTGAGCTTCCTTTGCGTTTATAACAGCGTTCTTTATCATCAAATAGGTCAAAAATAGGTTGTGCAACTCTTTGTGCTCTCGCCTCTGCTCTCGTTAAATAGGCCTTACTCGCCTGTTGATAATCACGATACCCCGTCGCGACGGTCGACTCGACCTCTTCCCACGCTTGATTGGCCTTTTGATGGCGAGACTCTACCGTCTGATTATACGCCCCAACATGTTTTTGATATTGATGCCACGATTGCTGAACTTCACTCCGTAATACTTTATAGTTCGCATAGTGCTCATCGAAATTGGCGTTTGCTCGATTTTGAATATAACGATCCAAAATTTGAACTTTCTTATCATCAATATGACTTAAGAATGCATCATTGCTGTAAACCAACCCACCGATCAAAGCGAGAAAAGTCATTTCTGACGACTCGGTACTCGCCTCTGAGTTATAAGGGATCCCTTCGATATTAATCGCATTCATCGCTAAACTAGATCGCAGTACAGAGGAAAAGAAAGCCTCCTGTCTCTGCTTTGCACTACTCGGTTCAATCAACCATTTATCTATTACCGCCTTTTGACCAAAAAAAACCGTTGGCCAAACCAAAGCTGTAATCACGACCAACGATGAAATAGCGCGAAACTTCGTCGTGGTCAGCCATCCTTTAAGTAGAAAATCCGCAACAATTAAAGTCACCCCGATCCCTGAGATGGTTCGGCCAAATAGCTCCGTTTTATGTAATTGAGCATCACTAACATCGATTCCACCCGCAATTTCAACCAACTTGGCGTTGAAAGCGACTTCAGGAAAAAGATAAAGAAGTGAACAAAAAAACAACAAAATAGCCAACCATTTCGGCTTCTTATTATTTGTGGTTATTACGTCCTGGCTAGGAACTGGTTTCATCTTAACGCTTCCAAAATTTGTCTATCCCTGTTCTCATCAAACATCATTTTTCTGTCGGCATCGAAATGCTGATCGCATCGTTACTTAAATTTAAATCTTCATCTTGAATATCAAACAGCACTGCTGGCTTCGCGCTCTGCGTTGTTTGCGTTCTTTTTTTCACACCTTTCACGCTAGCAGGCTTGGAATATGACACACTCCTAATGAGACCTCGGTTAGTGATGTAATGGCCATCTTTGAGGTAATCTATTTGTTCATAGAGTCGGTGAAAATCAGCGTCATTGGGTAGGCCAGCAACGGTTTCGCCTGCTAACGTTGTGGGTTGGTAGCCATTTGATTGAACGACAAGCTGTGGAGCAAGCTGCTGACAAATAGAGAACTTACTGGTATCCATGATCGCCTCATCTGGCAGAGGTCGACCTGCCTTAGCTAACGAGACCAATTGATCTTGGTGGTAATCCGTTCCGTTAATCGTATAAGTCACCACCTTCATGCCTTGCGCTTTCGCACGGCTGTAAATTGTCGCATATTGTCGGTAACTTCTTATATCAACATGTAATCCACTATTGGGGCCAAGTATTCGTTTTACCGTTTTAGCGGAATGTTTGGGCTTATGCTTACGATAACGCCCCTCCATAGCAAAGGCGCGATCGATATTCTTTTTATTTTCCTGATAATAATCATCAGAACCCATGCCTCGTTTTGCATCCCGCTTAAACTGAGCAACCGACGCCGAATGAGGCTCCCATACATACCCAAGATAAACACTTGAATTGATTTCCCGCATTTTTTTCAGAACGTCCATATCCATTGATGAATAAAAATAGTTTCTATAGGGGAGACTTTGTCTGGCCATTTCGTCGAGTTTAAACAAATCTTCCATGGAGCCATCTGATGTTTTTATTTCAATATTAAGGGGTTGTTCAATCGTTGCGTAATGGTACCAATCATTCACGGCTTCATTGAAATAAGCGGGACGATACCCATCTAATGTTCCGTCAGGGCTCCTTCCACTCAGAGAGTTCCACTCACTACTCTTCATACGACTCACGCGATATCGCTTACCATCACTACGAGCGGTTGCTCTTCCTGTTTCTATGTCGTGATGTACAACCCAATCTTTATCACGCGTCAGCATCACATCAATTTCTGCTCCATCAAAACCACTTACCGCCGCCATTTGAATCGCATTACGAGAGTTTTCAGCATAATTAGAGCTGCCACGGTGGGCGATAACATCAATAGGGCACTGTCCTTTGATGTAAGAGATATCCCCTCCCATGGTTTGATAAAGATTGCGCGATTTTAACGCCAACTGCATATCACGAAACATTTCTCGCCCCTCTGCTGAGTTATGATTCGAGATTAGTTTTGCATCTGCAGGTAATCCAAGCCCTCGCTCCAAGGTTGGTTGTGGTGGTGTTACTTTATCTGTAGATGAACATCCCTGAATAAGAGCAATAGTAGTGACAAGCAGCCCTCTTGAAAGCGTGGTTACACGTGAAGGTGGTGAAAACATGAGATCCTTATCCGTTGGTAGCTTATATGTGACATAACTGGGTTTCACACGCTGAGCACGACAAAGTCGGCCTCCAAGCACGGAGACCGCAAAGTGCTAATATATGATGACTCCAACCATTGATTTCGATTGTTGATATGTTGTTGGAGTGGACGTATTTAATGGTTCAATTTGATTGAAAGCAAAGGCTCAAAAACTCATAAATACAAATCATGATTACATTATTTCATCAAATAATAATTGAATAAGCCCTTGTTCATCTGGGATGTCATACCCCTTTCGACATGGATAAGCCAAACCATCTGTGAAGTTCAAAAACGAAAAGCTATTGTCTATGCTTTCGCTCCCCTCTTCATCCTGCCATGGTTCAATAGTACTGTTCTGTTTAGTCACGATATAACCACACGAATTGACAGGCATCTCGGTCTTACGATTTAAGACTATCTTATGATTGGAATTATTGTAGTGATTTACTCGAATCTTACCGGCTAACGCTAGATATATCGCCCCTGCGGCGCCCAAAAGCAAAGTATGGCCGATAACTTTACCTGTCGCACTCGCTACGGCGATTCCAACATTAGCAGTCGCACTCGCGATGCTTTGACCTCGGTTTCCATAACGGTCTGTAGAATACACGTAATCCACGCTATGTTTTCTTTCAACGCGAGCACGTTGTCTGACAGGAGTATGGTTTATGTACTCTTGACCACCAAAAGCATCAAAGTTGTGTATTAATACCGGAACACAATGATAAGTTTCTCCATTCCAGTTCACTACACGAGCCTTCATTTGCCATGGATAATACTCTTCATCTAAATATTTCTTACATAAAGCTGGTAACAAATGGCTAAGTAACGCTGTGTTGTGATCGCTCTGCGCCATGTTGTACAGTTCTTGCGTTATTGATCGGGCTTGCTCTTGATCTCCTGATCTTGCGGCAACGATAAAGAGAATGACCTCGCCCCAAAAAGTATCGTTGATCAAGTAGTCAACCGGCAAATTATCGATTTCAATTAAAGCTCGTGGAACATCTTCATCGGACAAAGCCTCCAATACTGCAGACAAGTGATGCACGCGATCTTGAGGCTTTGCAATAGGTTCGTAATATGCGTCCCATCGTTCAACAAAGGTCTTCCAACGCATTATTTTTTTAAACTCCTCAGTTACTCCTTCCGTGGTGAGTAACTTAGGTTCAATATATTTTGCAATGTGCTTTTTATGACCGTCTCGCTTTTTCATCGCCTTTGTGTAAATTTTGCTATCAGACTTGAATAAGTGCAGTGCTAAACCATAGCTTTCATACCATTCACCAAGGTTAAGATGACTACTTTCTAATGAAGCTTTAGCCAAAGCGTCAAAATGCTTTTTCATTTTATTCCCTTCCAATTTGACGACTTAAATAAAGATAAAGGCGATGACTAAAATAATAGCTGCGGCTATAGCCAGTTTGATGTATAGCTCATTTTTTTTAACTCTTGGTTCTTCCACTTCTTCAAGCTTATCCCTCATGGCCTTAAAGTCATCCAAACGTTGTTGATAACGTTTTTCTCTTTGATTATAGATGGACAACAGTTTCAGAAATGATTCTTTGTTTACTTGCTCCACAGCTTAACTCCAAGCATTTGAAATTAAAGACTAAAACTACAATACACCATGACAAGCTCATGTTGACATGAGGGGTCAATAGTCTTCTTCTAGTCTATATTAGGCATCGATTTTAGCGAATAAGGAACAATATGCGATAAGAAATGTGATTTAAAACAGCACATTATTGTAAGAAAAATTAATTGAGCTAAATTGAACTCAAATGAAGATGTCATATCAACTTTACCTCATACTTTTTTATAAACCTATTCACCAGATCTCTAATTCAACCTCATTAATCAGTTATGCCTTGAGTCACACTGTCATTTTGAGTTACCTTGTCTTATTCAAAGTCGTGGGTCACAATACGCTCTGTACCTGACTTTAATAGAAATCATTGGCTCCCAAAACGTAGTAACCTAGAAATAAGGTTTGATTAGGGATGTCCGATTGAATGGTGAAAAATTTGGACCACACATTAATAGAGCAAGTTGAAGGGATATGCGCATCGCGAGGCGTTAGATTAACACCTCAAAGAAAGCGAGTGTTTGAGCTCATCCTCTCTAATAAAAAAGCCTCCAGTGCTTATGAATTATTAGAGCAGTTGAAAGTCAGTGAACCGCAAGCCAAGCCACCTACAGTATATCGCGCTTTGGATTTCTTGTTGGAGCAAGGTTTCATTCACAGAGTTGAGTCAACCAATAGCTTCATATGCTGCTGCTCTTGCAATGCCAACAAACATTTCTCCCAACTACTGATCTGCGATAAATGTGGCACTGTGATAGAACTGCAGGACGATGCGCTTGTCACCCTACTCGCCAGTAACGCTGAGAAGCATGGCTTTCAATTGACGAATCATGTCATTGAATCGCATGGCATTTGCCAATCTTGCTCCTCCGAGATGAAAGAATAAGATTATAGAAGAACATTATGCGCGCTGAATTTGTAAACCCGTTTTTAGCTTCTTTGATGAACGTATTAAAAACGATGGCTTCTCTAGAATTGAAGCCACAAAAACCGAGAGTTAAGAAAGATGAAATCGCTCGTGGTGATGTATCCGGCCTAATTGGTATGGTGGGTACACAATCTCGTGGCTCTATGTCGATCACCTTTGATGAAGGTCTCGCTCTCGAAATCATGGAAAACATGCTTGGTGAACGACCAAACGGCCTCAACGAAGAAGTGACCGATATGGTGGGTGAAATCACTAACATGGTGACTGGCGGTGCGAAACGTATTCTTGCGGAAAGCGGTTTTGACTTCGATATGGCAACACCAATCGTGGTTTCCGGTAAAGGTCATACGATTCGTCACAAGTGTGATGGGGCAATCATCATCATGCCTTTCTCATCTCAATGGGGTAATGCTTTCATCGAGATCTGTTTCGAATAACAGCTGTTTATTTCTAGCAGTACTGAGTATCAACTCAAAGAAGGTTGGCATCATGCCAGCCTTTTTTATTACCTGCGATTTAACCAATGCTTGCTATACAGATACAAAAGCGCCAACCCGAAGGTTGGCGTTTTTTTGGTGCTATCAACTCAATTAAGCTTTAAGCGCTTTAAATGCGTTGATTAGACCGTTAGTTGAGCTGTCGTGAGACGTTACTTGAGCATCGTCAGCAAGCTCTGGAAGAATTTGGTTTGCTAGTTGCTTACCAAGTTCTACACCCCATTGGTCGAAGCTGAAGATGTTCCAGATAACGCCTTGAACGAAGATCTTGTGCTCGTACATCGCGATTAGGTTACCTAAAGAGCGAGGGGTGATTTGCTTAACAAGAATAGAGTTCGTTGGACGGTTACCTTCAAATACTTTGAAAGGTACAAGCTCAGCCACTTCTTCAGCTGTTTTGCCAGCCGCTAGGAATTCAGCTTCCACTGTCTCTTTTGTCTTACCGAATGCTAGTGCTTCAGTTTGAGCAAAGAAATTAGACATCAACTTCTGGTGGTGATCAGATGCTGGGTTGTGGCTGATAGCAGGAGCAATAAAGTCTGATGGGATCAGCTTAGTGCCTTGGTGAATCAGTTGGTAGAAAGCGTGCTGACCGTTTGTACCTGGTTCACCCCAGATGATAGGACCAGTTTGGTATTCTACTGGATTGCCGTCACGGTCAACAAATTTACCATTCGATTCCATGTTGCCTTGTTGGAAGTAAGCCGCAAAACGGTGCATATATTGATCGTAAGGTAGAATTGCTTCTGACTCAGCGCCGTGGAAGTTGTTATACCAAATACCGATAAGCGCAAGGATTACTGGAATGTTGCTTTCAAACTCAGTTGAAGCAAAGTGGTTATCCATCTCGTGAGCACCTTCTAGTAGCTCAACGAAGTTATCGAAGCCAACAGATAGTGAGATAGAAAGACCGATTGCAGACCATAGTGAGTAACGACCACCAACCCAGTCCCAGAATTCGAACATGTTGTCAGTATCAATACCAAACTCAGCGACCGCAGTTGCGTTAGTTGATAGTGCTGCGAAGTGTTTAGCTACGTGTGCGTTGTCACCCGCTTCAGCCAAGAACCAATCACGTGCAGAGTGCGCGTTAGTCATTGTTTCTTGAGTCGTGAATGTTTTAGATGCCACTAAGAATAGCGTTGTTTCTGGGTTAAGAGGCTTAAGTGTCTCAACGATGTGAGTGCCATCTACGTTAGAAACGAAGTGCATGTTTAGGCGAGTTTTGTATGGCGTTAGTGCTTCAGTCACCATGTATGGACCAAGATCCGAACCGCCGATACCGATGTTTACAACATCAGTGATCTCTTTACCTGTGTAACCTTTCCACTCACCAGAAACGATGCGGTGTGTGAACAGTTCCATTTTTGCTAGTACAGCGTTAACTGCTGGCATTACGTCTTTGCCGTCAACCATTACTGGCTTGTCGCTACGGTTACGTAGAGCAGTGTGAAGTACTGAACGACCTTCAGTCTTGTTGATTGCATCACCACCGAACATTGCTTCGATTGCAGACTTAACTTCAGTCTCGTTCGCAAGAGCAAATAGGTGCTGCATAGTTTCAGCATCGATAAGGTTCTTAGAGTAATCCACTAAGATGTCAGAACCGAAACGAGTAGAAAAGCTCTCGAAACGCTTTGCATCTTGAGCAAACAGCTCTTTCATATCCATATCTTGAGCAGACTCAAAATGTGCCGTTAGAGCTTTCCACGCTTGTGTTTGCGTTGGGTTGATATTTTTCAACATGGTATCTATCCCGATGTTACTGTAGGTTTTATTCTAAACGTCACCTGGGTGATGAATAGAACCCCCGATTAGGCGAAAGTTTATATTTTTCTGTGATGACCAAACCGCGTCACCACTGAAAGATTCTTTGTAATTTTTTTTCACGACGTATTATGCCGCATATGAAGAGCTGTACCTTGAGATAAATCAGGATTAGATTTCCTGACAGAAGAATCGGTACAGACTCTAGCTCTAACATAATTAAATGTGAGCGATACCTGATAAATTCAAGTTCAAAAGATAGCGTTAAACCACTTTTTTTCCAAATACATTATAAAGGATGGCGTATGTGGATTCAGAAGACTATACACCTAAATGCACGAAAGCGTGGATTTCATCTCATTACTGATGAAATTGAACAACAGATACACGATATCAATTCTCTATCTGTTGGTTTATTACATCTTTTTATCCAACATACCTCTGCCAGCCTCACGCTAAACGAGAACGCTGATCCTACCGTCCGTACCGATATGGAGTCGCACTTTAATAAGTTTGTCCCAGAGCGAGCGCCCTACTACAGACACACCTATGAAGGTGATGATGACATGCCTGCCCACATTAAAGCATCGACACTTGGCACCAGTGTGACAATACCAATTAGCAATGGTCGTTTAGCTTTAGGAACATGGCAGGGTATTTACTTAGGAGAGCACCGAGATTGTGGTGGAAGCCGAACTGTGATTGCTACGATGCAAGGTGAGTAGACTGCTTGAAAACAAGATCTCCTTAATAAAAACAATATCTTGTTAATAAAAAAGAGTGATGTGTTTCCACGACCACTCTTATAAAAATAGTATTTGGCCTACTGTAGGCCGAAAGGTTTAGAAGGGCTGGTTTATCATAACCCTAAAGGCCCCTTCGTCACCACCTCGCGCCAACTCAGCACGTACAACAATACCTTCCACTTGGAAACGCACCGCGCCACCTAAGCTCCATTTCATGTCCGAGTGCAGTGTTTTGATGTCGTACTCATCGGCAACGCGCCCTAATTCAGCAAACGCTACCCATTGCCACCAAGGCAAATCGTAGTAGTTTATCAGTGGGATATCGCCAAGTGGTTGCCAGTCAGGAAGTACTCGGTACTCAGCAGAATAATGAACTGCAGAGCGACCGTGATAACGACCTCCGGTATAACCTCGTAAACGATACAAGCCACCCAATCGAGCTTGCTCCGTTTCTGGTGGGCGAGCACAATCTTGCCCAGAGCAGTTATCCCACGTTGGCGTGTCAGCGGTATAGAAATCAAATGCTAAAACTTGTTGATCGAATAAGTCCCCTAAAGGACCTAAAGCAAAGTACTGGCTATTTTGGAAGGTCCACTTAAGCCACAAGTCATCGTTAGACCAACTCTCTGCGCCAGTGGTGAACTCAAGGTTAGTGTGAGAACCTCTGGTCGGGTTGCGTGTGCTATCACTGTTATCCCAATCAAACGCCAAACTAAAGCCTGTTGCCTCCTCGGTATTATTTAAACCTTCCAACTCACGAGCAGTATAAAAAGGCGTAAATAGAATCGAACTGACACCCGATTCGATTGGCGAAGCAAAGCTCACATCTTTGATTGGCTGAAAAGCACCGAGTAAACCGTGTTCTGCAACGTTGCCCCAAGGTAGCAAATACTTAAACTCAAACTGATAGTTTTGCTCTAAGCCATCAGCAATGGTTTTGTCATCGATAGATGAATCATTATCGCCTTGAGAACCAATGTAATACGGGTTGTCGTTGAAGCGCGCTTGATACATCTGAGTGCTAAACAATACGTTCTCAGACAAGGCATAGTTAAAAGCCGATAGAAAACCGACGTAACTGTCTTTGTCTGAATAGAGTGCCATACCAAACAGAGCGGCTTGAGGTTGCCAAACACCCTTTGCGACACCCGCAACCCCAAAGGTGTTACCCATGGTTTCGGTGCTGAAGTAGAAAGGGACAAAAGCTGAATCTTTTTCTTCACTCGCAGCGGAAGAAGAAAAGCTGACACCGAGTAATGTCATTGCAGACATTAGCCAGTTTCGAGTCGTTCGCTTGAACATAATTTACTTATCAAGATCCATGATTACTTCACATATTCCATCGCAACACGCGAAGTCAGCTTAGTGACTAACTCGTAAGCGATAGTGCCGATATGTTCAGCCACTTCTTCTGAAGGTAAATCTTTACCCCACAGAGTCGCTTCATCACCCACTTTATCTGCCGCATCAGGGCCTAGATCAACCGTTAGCATGTCCATTGATACACGTCCTGCGATCGGTACTTTTCGACCGTTAACGAACACTGGAGTACCGTTAGGTGCAGTACGAGGATAACCATCACCGTAACCAATCGCGATAACACCAACCTTGGTATCACGTTCACTGGTCCAGTTTCCGCCATAACCCACACTTTCACCGGCTTTCACATCGCGAACGGCAATTAGGTGTGAGGTCAGGGTCATCACAGGCAAAAATCCAAGCTCTTGCGCTGATTTATCAACAAACGGAGAGACACCGTAAGATATGATTCCCGGACGAACCCAATCAAGGTGGCTGTCTGGCCAAGCGAGTAAACCCGCAGAGGCAGCAAGTGAACGCTCCCCTTCACAACCTTCAGTAAGCGACAAGAAAAGCTCTGTCTGTTCAACGGTGGTTGCTCTATCCAGTTCATCAGCACAACCGAAGTGGCTCATGTAACGTAGAGGTTTGGCAACATTCGCACATTGATGCAAACGCTCAACAAAGTTTTGGTATTGCTCAGGGCGAACACCTAATCGGTGCATACCACTGTCGACTTTTAGCCATACCACAACGGGTGTTTCCAAATCCGCATTCTCTAGCGCGCTTAATTGCTCTTCACAATGCACCACCGTTTGAATGTTATTGGTCACCAAGATTGGCAAATCGCCCGAAGAGTAAAATCCTTCCAGCAACAAAATAGGTTTAACAATGCCACCAGCACGAAGTTGTAACGCTTCTTCAATACGCGCCACACCAAAAGCATCAGAGCTTTTTGAATGCTTGGCTATATGCAGTAAGCCGTGTCCGTAGCCATTGGCTTTCACAACAGACATGACCTTGCACTGAGGAGCCTTCGACTTTATCTGGTTCAGGTTATGTTCGAGCGCGTTTAAGTCAATGCTCGCCGTCGCCGCTTTCATGTAAGTCATTAGCGATTACTCATCATCAAATGCAGGGCCTGCATAGTTATCAAATCGGGAGTGTTGGCCTTGGAACGTAAGACGAACAGAACCGATCGGACCGTTACGTTGCTTACCAAGGATGATCTCAGCAATGCCTTTCAAGGAACTATCTGGGTTATAAACCTCATCACGATAGATGAACATGATCAAATCGGCATCTTGCTCAATCGAACCTGATTCACGCAAATCCGAGTTTACTGGGCGCTTATCAGCACGTTGCTCTAGGGAACGGTTAAGCTGAGAAAGTGCCACAACCGGAACGTTGAGCTCTTTTGCTAACGCTTTCAATGAGCGAGAAATCTCGGCGATTTCAAGAGTACGGTTATCAGATAACGAAGGTACACGCATTAATTGAAGGTAATCTATCATGATCATAGAGATACCATCGTGTTCACGAGCGATACGTCGAGCACGAGAACGCACTTCTGTTGGCGTTAGACCCGAGCTGTCATCGATATACATATTCTTCTTATCCATCAGAATACCCATACTCGACGAGATACGAGCCCAATCTTCATCATCTAGCTGACCAGTACGAATCTTGGTTTGGTCTACGCGAGAAAGTGACGCAAGCATACGCATCATCAGCTGTTCGGCTGGCATCTCTAGCGAGAAGATTAAAACCGGTTTGTCTTGCTTCATCGCCGCGTTTTCACACAAGTTCATCGCAAATGTGGTTTTACCCATCGATGGACGAGCAGCAACAATAATTAAGTCAGAGCCTTGTAGACCTGCTGTTTTCTTGTTGAGGTCGTTGAAGCCAGTATCGACACCTGTCACACCATCTTGCGGCGTTTTGTATAGGATCTCGATACGTTCTAGCGTCTTCTCTAGAATGCTATCAACGTTTTGTGGACCTTCGTTTTCACTTGCACGGCCTTCGGCAATCGCGAAGACTTTACTTTCAGCAAGATCAACCAGCTCTTCCGAAGTACGACCTTGAGGGTCATAACCAGAATCAGCAATCTCATTCGCGACACCAATCAGGCTACGAACAAGTGCACGTTGCGCTACGATATCCGCATACGCATTGATGTTTGCGGCACTTGGTGTGTTTTTCGCTAAGTCAGCAAGGTAAGCAAAGCCACCCACTTCTTCAAGTTGCTCACGCAGCTCTAAATGTTCAGAGAGTGTAATAAGATCCAGAGGAGAACTTTCTTCAAGGATATCCTTTACCGCTTCAAAGATCAGACGGTGAGGACGGCTATAAAAGTCTTTGGCCACAACCTTTTCGGCAACTGTATCCCAGCGTTCGTTATCTAATAACAAACCGCCAATAACAGATTGCTCAGCTTCTAATGAATGTGGCGGGACCTTGATGGCGTCCACCTGATCGTTGGCTGATTTCTGACTTTTGGTATCCACTATGACTACACTCAATAACTAATAATGATCGTTCATTATACCCAAGAACATCCGTTTGTAATCCGATCCTATGAGTTTGTTTTATTCTTCAGGAAGAATTTACCTATTGCTGACGGAATTAACCAAGGGTAGCATTACGATCCTGCCATTCACTCACTGTATAACTAGAGGTATGCGTGTCCAAATTATTGGCTCTGAGCACTGGTCTTCTAAGCTCTAGTCTTCTAAGCATCGGTCTCCTGAGCGCTCCGTTGGCCTTAGCTGATGATGCTAAAGCCTCTGTTGATGCTAATACCTCTGTTGATTCTATTCTCGACTCTATAGTAGTTTCAGAACCTACTTCTGAGCCGATCGTCGTTGCACCGACACCTGAAGAAAAAGAGTTGGATATCGCACCGAGTGATACAAGTGATACAGAACTACCGAGCCCGCTAAAAACGGAAGTCGAATTTGGATATCAGTCGCATACTGGTAACTCTGATTCACGAGCGCTTAACGCACGCCTTAACGGTGAGTACACGGCTGGCCGTCATAGAACCAGTGGTGAATGGAAATACTACAACCTCTACAAAGATGGCGAAGAAGATAAAAGGCAATCGACTTACTCAGCTCAGAGTGACTACAAGTTAAGCCCTAAAACCTACCTTTACGGCAGTTTCAAAGGAGTCGACTCGAGATACAGTGCTTACTTTAAGGACTACACAATTTCGAGTGGTCTGGGTTACCAGTTTTCGAATACCGAAGAGTTTGTATTGGAAGTCGAAGTGGGCCCAGGTTTTCGTTACCAAGAGCCAAACCTCGATGAGATCGACGATGATGACATCATCTTCCCAGAGATTGTTGAAGAGGCAATTTTCCGTGGCAACGTGAATACGTCATGGCAGGTGTTGAAGAATTTGCAGCTCAAGGCAGATGTGACGCTTGTCTCTGGTCACAGTAACCTAAAGTTTGATACTGAGTTAGAAGCCATCAACGATATTACTGACAATATCGCGCTGAAGATCGCTCACTCTCGCCAGTACCACGATAAAGTGCCTGAAGGCTTAAGCAAACAAGACTCTGTTCTATCGATCAACTTGCTCTTCCAGTTCTAATCTTAGGCCACCTCTAACCTTGAGAACAACTTGTTCAGCAATAACAGCTTATGGATCACCGTAAGCTTTTTACCTACTGTAGCCCTTCCTTGTACTTTCCTATATTCCAGACATAAAAAAACACCAGCCGAAGCTGGTGTTTAAAACTTTCAAAAGAAAGAATTCGTCTTGGTACTGAAATTACTCAGCTGCAACGATAGCGATTTTCGCAGTAGCAAAAACTTCAGAGTGAAGTTGGATGCTTACTTCGAATTCGCCGATGTTACGTAGAGCGCCTTCAGGTAGGCGTACTTCGCTCTTAGCTACTGCAACACCTGCCGCTGTAATAGCGTCAGCGATGTCACGAGTACCGATAGAACCGAATAGTTTACCTTCGTCACCAGCTTTAGAAGCGATTGTAACGCCTTCTAGAGTGTTAACGCTCTCTGCACGAGCTTCAGCAGCAGCTAGTTGCTCAGCAACTTTAGCTTCTAGTTCAGCACGACGAGTTTCGAACATAGCAACGTTGTCTTTAGTTGCCATAACTGCTTTACCCTGTGGGATAAGGAAGTTACGAGCGTAACCAGATTTAACGTTTACTTGGTCGCCAAGGCCACCTAGGTTACCGATCTTATCAAGTAGAATAACTTGCATTATCTTAGTCCTCTTAAACTATTATTAACTATTACCGATTACTGATGCTTGTCAGTGTACGGTAGTAGAGCTAGGTAACGAGAACGCTTGATAGCGCGAGCTAGTTGACGCTGGTACTTAGCGCTTGTACCAGTGATACGGCTAGGTACGATTTTACCAGCTTCAGTGATGTAGTTTTTAAGAGTTGCTACGTCTTTGTAGTCAATCTCTTGTACGCCTTCTGCAGTGAAACGGCAGAATTTACGACGACGGAAGAAACGAGCCATGGGCTATCTCCTGATCTTAAATTTAGTAAAGCGGTCTTTCACAATTATCGAAATAACTATCAATGACCTAAAACAAGTTGAGAATTTTTTAAGGCGTTAAGCCAAAAAAGAATTACTCAGCAGCTGCTTCTGGTTTAGCTTCTGTACGCTCTTCGCGACGAGGAGCACGCTCTGCACGCTCTTCTTTTTGCTTAAGCATAATAGATTGCTCAGTCACAGCGCCTTTAGTGCGCATGATCATGTTACGTAGAACTGCATCGTTGAAACGGAAAGCAGTTTCTAGCTCGTCAATCACTTCTTGACCAGCTTCAACGTTCATAAGAACGTAGTGAGCTTTGTGAAGCTTGTTGATTGGGTAAGCCATTTGACGACGACCCCAGTCTTCTAGACGGTGGATAGTACCGCCAGCTTCAGTGATAGAACCAGTGTAACGCTCGATCATGCCAGCAACTTGCTCGCTTTGATCAGGGTGAACCATGAATACGATTTCGTAATGACGCATTTGGTTGCTCCTTACGGATTATTAGCTTCCACGAGTGGCCCGGTCGTCCAGAGGAAGCAAGGAACTAAAGATAAATGACCGAGTTTTAAGGACGGCAAATGTTATAGAAAGAACCCGGTATTGGCAAGCGCTATTTGGTGAATAATGAAACAGTTTTTCTGTCGCCATCTAGCCATCCGACAAACCGATGGATTTTGCTATAACAGCCTAAAAAGAAACGCCCACCAGCAAGTGGTGAGCGCTAATAAATTCATAGACTTAAAGCAGCGTTAACGCATTACTGAGCTAAACGCTGTCTTACCGCTTCGAACAGGCAAATACCCGACGCCACTGAAACGTTCAGGCTCGACACGCTACCAGCCATTGGGATCTTAATCAGATCATCACAGGTTTCACGCGTTAGACGACGCATACCGTCACCTTCAGCACCCATAACCACAGCAAGAGGGCCTGTTAACTTCGCTTGGTAGATATCATGCGTTGCTTCACCTGCGGTACCCACAAACCATACACCCTGCTCTTGCAGAGCACGCATTGTACGAGCGAGATTGGTTACACGTACTAGAGGAACGGTTTCAGCCGCACCACACGCTACCTTGCTTACCGTTGCCGTTAGCGGCGAAGAGCGGTCTTTCGGTACGATAACAGCAGCAACACCCGCGGCATCCGCATTACGCAGACAAGCACCTAGGTTGTGAGGGTCTGTTACGCCGTCTAGAACCAACAGCAAAGGCTGTTCGTGCTGCGCTAGGATATCGTCTAGGTGAGTTTCATTAAGCTGCTTAGCAGGCTTCACCTTAGCAATAAGACCTTGGTGATTCGCACCTTGTGCTTTTTCATCCAACGGCTTACGACCCATCTGTTGAATCGACACACCAAACTGTTGCAGTTGGTTCAGTAATGGAAGAAGACGCTCGTCTTGGCGACCTTTCAATACATACGCTTCGATAAAACGTGCAGGATCTTTTTCTAGTACGGCTTTCACCGCGTGAATACCGTAAATAAATTCGTTACTCATTGTCTCAAGTTACTCTTATTGCTCAGAGAAGAATGACATCAATGCCGATGCATCCCTCTCTGTGTTGTTCATTTCGAGAGTAGCGTCTTACGCCTGATACTCTCGCATTAAATTAAATCAGTTAGGCGCTAAACCTGATTAGCAGAGCGCCTTATTTAGCCTTAAGATCTATCAGTCTTAAGAGTTATCAGCCTTTGGCTTACGGCTTGCAGCACGCTTTTTCTTAGCGCGAGCTTTAGCAGCACCGGTTTTATTCGCTGGCTTTTTCTTCTTAGCAGGGCCTTCGCTGCTTCCGTCAGGTCGCTTAGTTGGCTCAACCATAGGCTTCGCTGATACACCTGGCTTATTACTCTTCACTGCTGAGCGCTTCTTGCTTTTCGCCTTTTTCATCGCTTCTGCTGCACGCTTCTTGGCTGTTTTGCCTTTGCCACGCGGCTGACGATCAGTGTCTTCTAAGTCAAAGTCGATTTGGCGAGTTTCTAAATTAACCGCAGAAACCTTCACTTTAACCGAATCACCCAAGCGGTAGATATTACCTGAGCTTTCACCCACTAGACGCTGACCAACAGCATCAAATTGGTAGTAATCATTCGCTAGCGCTGAGATGTGTACCAAGCCATCAATGTGCAGTTCAGTTAGACGAACAAAGAAGCCAAAACCAGTCACGTTGGCAATCACACCATCCATCACCTCACCGACATGGTCTTGCATGTATTCACACTTCAACCAGTCGTTTACTTCACGCGTTGCGTCATCAGCACGACGTTCAGTCATTGAACACTGCTCGCCGTAGAAGTCCATATCATCGAAAGTGTAGTGGTAACCACCAGTTGGCGTCCAACGTTCGCTGTTACGACCTTCTTCTTTCGCAATAAGGTACTTAATCGCACGGTGCAATAGCAAATCTGGGTAACGACGAATTGGCGAGGTAAAGTGAGCATAGCGTTTAAGAGCTAAACCAAAGTGACCCGCGTTATCCGCGTTGTATACCGCTTGCTTCATTGAGCGTAGCAGCATGGTTTGGATTAATTCACGATCTTCACGTTCATTAATCTGTTGCATCAGTTGTGCATAGTCTACTGGTGATGGCGACAAACCACCTTCCAGTGTTAAACCTAATTCACTTAAAAAGCTCTTGAAGCCCATTAAGCGCTCTTCGCCCGGAGTTTCGTGAACACGGTACAGAGCAGGCTCTTTCGCTTTCTCTACGTAAGATGCCGATGCGATGTTCGCCAGAATCATACACTCTTCGATGATCTTGTGTGCATCGTTACGAATTACTGGCTCAATACGGTCAATCTTACGATCCGCATTGAAGATAAACTTAGTTTCTACCGTTTCAAATTCAATCGCACCACGTTCGTCACGCGTTTTCTTAAGCACCTTATACATCTTATGAAGCTCTTCAAGATGTGGTACTTCAGGTTCGTAACGCTCACGTAATTCTTCATTGCCATCTAAGATCGCGCCTACTTTGTTATAAGTAAGACGAGCATGAGAATTCATTACCGCTTCGTAGTGCTTGTAGCCTGACAGTTTACCTTTGTCTGAGATAGTCATCTCACACACCATACATAAACGGTCTACCTGAGGGTTCAATGAACACAAACCATTTGAAAGCACTTCTGGCAGCATTGGCACGACTTGTGACGGGAAGTATACCGAGTTACCACGGTTAATCGCTTCTTTGTCTAGCGCTGTATCTGGGCGAACGTAGTAACTTACGTCAGCAATCGCTACCCATAGACGCCAGCCGCCGCCTTTCTTCGCTTCACAGTAAACCGCATCATCGAAGTCACGCGCATCTTCACCATCAATGGTAACCAATGGCAGTTTACGCAGGTCTACACGTCCTTCTTTTGCTTCTTCAGGAACATGCTCACCTAGGTTTTCGATTTGCTTATCTACCGCTTCAGGCCACTCTTGTGGGATCTGGTGAGTACGGATCGCAATCTGCGTTTCCATACCCGGCGCCATGTTTTCACCAAGAACTTCGGTTACTTTCCCCATCATGTTACGAGAACGACCACCGCGATCCGTAATTTCAATCACAACCACATTACCCATTCGAGCACCGCCTTTATGCTCAGTAGGGATCTGGATGTCGTGACTAATACGCGAATCATCAGCAACAACGTAAGAATGGCCGTACTCTAGGAAGAAGCGACCAACAAGTGGCGTTTTACGCTCTTCAAGCACACGAACCAAGCGACCTTCACGACGGCCACGCTTACTGTTGTCAGTAGGCTGAACCAATACGTAATCACCGTGCATGATGGTTTTCATCTGATGATGCGGCAGCACGATATCATTGTCTTTACCCACACTGCCGTCTGGGCGAACCCAACCATGACCGTCTTTATGACCAATCACATAGCCTTTGATCAGTTCCATCTTCTCAGGCAATGCGTAGCACTGACGACGAGTAAAGATAAGCTGTCCATCACGCTCCATTGCACGCAAACGACGACGCAGCCCTTCATATTGTTCCTCTCCAGCAAGACCCAAAGCTTCGAATAGATCGTTGCGGTTCATCGGAATATTCGCGTCTGTTAGAAACGAAATAATGAACTCTCGGCTTGGTACTGGGTTATCGTAATTTTTCGACTCTCGGTCGGCAAAAGGATCAACAGTGGTTGTCGCTGTCGTATTTTCTGACGTTGGTGTGTTTTTTGACATAGGCGGGCCTGCTTAAGCAAGGAAGGTATATACCCCTAGTATATCTGATGCTAGGGGTAAGCTACAGATATGCTTTAGAAAACACTCAAATAACCTCAGATTGATACATATCTTCACTTTGTGAAACATCGCTTCATAGACGTGGATTATCATCAAAATTTCAAGCAAACGATAAAACAAACGTTTGCGCCATGAATGAAATACACTATTATCCACGCACTTTACCAACTCCTGTTCTGGGTATGATATGAAACTAAAACGCACTTTATTGGCTTCAGCTATGGCGAGCCTAGCGCTGTTCCCATTCGCAAGTTCGGCAATGGAAAAGGCTGACCTGATGATTACCGATGCGATGGTTCTAACCATGAACCAAGACAAAACGGTTTATGAAAGCGGTACTGTTGTCGTCAAAGACAACAAAATCATTGCGGTTGGTGATGCTTCACTAGAGAAGCAGTACCAAGCTAAGCAAGTGTTAGACGTTGATGGCGATATCGTTATGCCAGGTCTCATCAATACCCATACTCATGTATCAATGACAGTTTTCCGTTCGTTAGCCGATGATGTGCCAGATCGCCTGCACCGTTACATCTTTCCGCTAGAGAAGAAGCTAGTATCGCGAGACATGGTACGCATTGGTGCGAACCTAGGTAACGTTGAAATGGTGAAAGGCGGTGTGACAACTTACGCCGACATGTACTACTTCGAAGATGAAGTCGCAAAAACCGTCGATAAGATCGGTATGCGTGCCATCCTAGGTGAAACGGTGATTAAGTTCCCTGTAGCCGATGCGGCCAACGCCGAAGAAGGCATTAAGTACGCGTTGAACTTCATTGAAGAATACAAAGATCACCCGCGAATCACACCAGCGTTTGCACCGCATGCGCCTTACACCAACACCACAGAGATCCTGCAGAAGATCTCTAAGCTCTCTCTAGAGCTCGATGTACCAGTAATGATTCACCTAGCAGAATCACACCGTGAAGAAGAGAAAATCGCCGAGCGTTCAGATGGGCTATCACCGGTTCAATACATGGACAGCATTGGCGCACTCAACAAAAACTTGGTGGGTGCACACATGATCCTTGTTGACGATCATGATATCGAGCTGGTGAAAAAATCGGATATGGGTGTGGCTCACAACATGAGTGCCAACATCAAGTCAGCAAAAGGCGTATCTCCTGCACTTAAGATGTATGACGAAAATGTTCGTATTGGTTTAGGTACTGATGGCCCAATGTCTGGTAACACACTGAGCACCATTGATGAATTCAACCAAGTCGCTAAGGTTCACAAGTTAGTTAACAAAGATCGTGCTGCGATGCCGCCGATCAAAGTGATCGACATGGCGACCATGGGCGCAGCAAAAGCGCTGCACATGGAAGATAAGATCGGCTCTCTTGAAGCAGGCAAACTGGCTGACATCATAGTGATCGATACTAAGGCGCCAAACATGGTTCCGGTCTACAACCCATACTCAGCACTGGTGTACTCAGCTAACTCAGGCAATGTTCGTCATTCCATCGTTGATGGCAAGATCATCATGCAAGATCGCGACATGCTAACGGTAGACGAAGATAAGATCCGCCAAGAAGCACTCGATTTCACTAAGGTTGTTCGTGAAACGGTAATTGAGTCTGGTGAGGTTGTTCAATAAACTCGCAATCGAATAGCATGACCTCCTAAACGTAAAAAGCCCCGCACTAACTAAATTAGGCGGGGCTTTTTAAGTCTTGTTTCCTGTAACAATGAGTGCAGGGATCATTACAGGCTTCTTGCTCGGTATTACCAGAACACGTCTCGACGTTTTGCTCGAGCAATAATATTGTCTGGCATTCTCTGTTCCAGGCCGCTACGAAGCACAGTGATACGTCTGTGTTGTCTTTGGTCTGCGGTTACCGAGTTATACAACCAACGGTAAGCATCTTCATAATCCAATGGGCTACCGTAGTCACGTAACAAGAGTTCCGCTAAGTGAATGCTCGCACTTAAGTTACCCATAGAGGCCGCTTCACGTAGATACGGAATCGCACGCTCTTGATCTTGTTGTACCAAAGTACCACGAGAGTAATAACGACCTAACTGCTCTAATGCAGCGGGTAAACCTTGATGTGCCGCGTTCTCCATATAGTAAAGGCCAAGCTCTACATCTTGTGGAACACACACACCCCAAGCCAACATATCACCGTATAAAAACTCATAAGAAGGCAAGCTAATACGCGTTGCACGAGCAACGATATCTTCAACTAACTGGCACTTATCAGCTTTCACTCGCTCTAGATGTTGATTATTTTCGATTAAATTAATCAGTTCAGCTTCTGTATATATTGGAACGGGCTCTCCCACATCAGCCAAATTAGCATGACTCAAGGGTGAGCTCAGCGCCATTATTAATGAAGCTGCCACAATTCGTAGCTTCATACCTGCACTCTATTATCTGTCGCTAAAGTTATCTATTGAGGAATGCAGAGGATTTCTACACGCACAAAACAGGGTGAACTTCACTTTCCATGATATCTGTATCGGCAATAACCCCGACGGCTTTAGACAAAACTTGCCGCTAATGGGCAATATTTTGCCTGATGACGCTTAAAAGATCACCATCAAAGAGTGAACGGCTAAATTGCAGGTATTAAAAAGCCGACTTAATAAAGTCGGCTTTTAGAAAACTATTTTATTATCAAAGCACTGTTCGTGCCTGGTAATCACTCAGCAGGCATTATGCGCCGTATGGGTGAACCTTGATGATAGTTTCGTTACGATCTGGGCCAGTTGATACGATATCAATTGGAACGCCAGTTAGGTCTTCGATACGCTTGATGTAATCTAGAGCAGCTTGTGGAAGCGCGTCGATAGATTTAGCACCAAATGTGTTTTCAGACCAACCAGGCATTGTTTCGTAGATTGGCGTCGCTTCTTCGAATGACTCAGCAGCCATTGGAGAAACTTCTAGGATAGAACCATCTTTCATCTTGTAACCAGTACAGATTTTTAGTTCTTCTAGGCCATCTAGAACGTCTAGTTTAGTTAGACACATACCAGATAGAGAGTTGATTTGGATTGCACGACGCATAGCAACAGCATCAAACCAACCAGTACGACGTAGACGACCAGTTGTTGCGCCAAACTCGTGACCAACATCGCCTAGGTGTTTACCAACTGGGTCTTGCTTCTCAAGGCCATCGTATAGCTCAGTAGGGAATGGACCTGAACCAACACGAGTACAGTAAGCCTTAGTAATACCAAGGATGTAACCGATGTGACGAGGACCGAAACCAGAACCTGCAGCAACACCACCAGCAGTCGTGTTAGAAGACGTTACGTATGGGTAAGTACCGTGGTCGATATCTAGTAGCGTACCTTGAGCACCTTCGAACATGATCTTGTCGCCGCGCTTACGTGCTGCGTCTAGTTCGTCAGTTACGTCGATAACCATCGCAGTTAACATGTCTGCGTAGCTCATCGCTTGCTCAAGAACTTCTTCGTAGCTTACTGTTTCAGCTTTGTAGAAGTGCTCTAGTTGGAAGTTGTGGAATTCCATCACTTCTTTTAGCTTCTCAGCAAATGCTTCTTTATCGAAAAGGTCGCCAACGCGTAGACCGCGACGAGCAACTTTATCTTCGTAAGCAGGACCGATACCACGACCCGTTGTACCGATAGCTTTAGCGCCACGAGCGATTTCACGCGCGTTGTCGATTGCAATGTGGTACGGAAGAATTAGAGGACAAGCTTCAGAGATGAAAAGACGTTCACGTACTGGAATACCGCGATCTTCAAGAGGCTTCATTTCTTTTAGAAGTGCGTCAGGCGATAATACTACACCGTTACCAATAACACATTTAACGTTATTACGTAGGATGCCTGATGGAATTAAGTGAAGAACGGTTTTTTCACCGTCAATTACAAGTGTGTGACCTGCATTGTGACCGCCTTGGTAGCGAACCACGTATTTTGCATCTTCAGTTAAAAGGTCAACGATTTTACCTTTACCTTCATCACCCCATTGGGTGCCTAGAACGACTACGTTATTTCCCATCTTTCCAATTTCTGTTGCTAATTAAAAATGGATTCTAGCACTGAATCACACTTCTTGCAGTCACTTTTTGTTCATAAACGTTAACGCTGTACAAAAATAAACCAGCCATAACTGGGGACAGATGTGTAAAGATACTGATATCATTGCTTTTTTACAGACAAAAGGCAGAACCATGTCTCAATCAATTTGGCTCGCTATTGGGCTCGTACTTATTGTGGAAGGGCTCGGCCCCTTGATTGCACCCAATGGCTGGAGAAACATGGTCGCGCAACTGAGCGAGCAACCAGACACGCAACTGCGCCGCATTGGAGGCTGTCTTGTGGTCGCTGGCGCCGTTATCGCTTTCATGACCTACCGTTAGGTTCCTATAAGTACTAATCTGTTTATAAGTACCACTCTGTTAAGCGCCTTCCCTCGCGCCCCAATAGTGAATCCACAAACATGTCTCCTCCTGAAAGAAGTCATAGAAAACAAAAAGGCTCCCACAATGGGAGCCTTTTAAGTTTTAACGTATTTTGCTTATTAAGCTAAGCATTCGCTAACGCATCAGCTTATTTTGCTGGAGCGCCGCTTGCTTGATTCATGTATTGGAAGAAGTCAGTCTTCGGATCCAGTACTAGAATGTCGCTCTTATCGCTAAATGATGTCTCATAAGCTTGCAATGAACGCATGAAGCCGTAGAACTCAGGATCTTTGCTGAACGCATCAGAGTAGATCTTCGCTGCTTCTGCATCCGCATCACCACGAGTGATTCGAGCTGTACGGTCAGCTTCAGCAAGAACTGTTGCCACTTCTAGCTCAGCTTGAGCACGGATAACTTCCGCTTTCTCACGACCTTGAGAACGGTGTCTACGAGCAACCGATTCACGTTCTGCACGCATACGGCGGTAGATAGATTCACTGATTTCGTCAGGAAGGTTAATCTTCTTCATACGAAAATCAACAACTTCAACACCTAAATCAGCCATCGCACTTTCTGCCGTTCCAGACAAAACGTTTTCCATGATCTTATCGCGTTCGCCATCAACTTCTAGTGCTTCTGCAGCCGCTACCGTTGTGACGACTTCGCTATCAGCAGAGTCTGGCAGGATGTCCTTGTTACGAGGGCCTGACACGATCTGCTTAATTTCACGAGAACCAATTTCAGAACGAAGAACATCTGTCACTTTACGCTCAAGAAGTGCTTCTGCCGTCATGATATTACCGCCACCGGTACTCAGATAGAAACGTCCAAAATCAGCAATACGCCATTTTGCGTAAGTATCAATTAGAACGTCTTTTTTCTCTGATGTTACGAAACGGTCAGAACGGCCATCCATCGTTTGAATACGAGCATCAAGTACTTTTACGCGATCAAACATCGGTAGTTTAAAGTGCAGACCTGGTTCATAGATTCGTGATACGCCGTTGTCATCGAGAACTCGACCAAAACGAATTACCATGCCACGCTCACCTTCTTGAATCACAAACACTGACATCAATAGAAGGGCAATCGTCACAACTAATACAGGGATCATTAATTTACGCATTATTAGTATCTCCCTTGGCGTGAACTGTCTGAACGAGTTTGAGTGCTAGGCTTTGGATCCGCTTGAGTTTCTAACTCAATTTGATCGTAAGTTGATGATGCTTTTGCAGGGCGAGAGCCCGACTGAGAACCACCTTGTGCGCCTAGCTTATCAATTGGTAGGTATAGCAAGTTACCGCTTGATTCAGAATCAATCAGGACTTTCGATGTGCTTGAGTACACTTTTTCCATTGTATCTAGGTACATACGGTTACGTGTTACTTCAGGAGCAGCTTGGTATTCAGGTAGCAGTTTCTCGAATTGAGCAACTTGACCTAGAGCACCATTAACTGTGCGCTCTGAGTAACCCACCGCTTCTTTCTTCAAACGCTCAGCACGACCTGTTGCTTTTGGAAGAATGTCATTTCGGTAAGCTTCAGCTTCACGCTCGAAACGCTCTTCATCCTCACGAGCCGCGATAGCATCATCAAATGCATCTTTCACTTGCTCAGGTGGACGTGCTGACTGGAAGTTCACATCAACAATCAGAATACCCATATCGTAGCTATCAATAATACGGTTCAACGTTTCTTGAGTGCTTTGACGAATCTGCTGACGACCACTTGTCAGGATACTATCCATTAGTGAGTCACCAATTACCGCACGAAGCGCAGAATCGGTTGCTTGGCGTAAACTGTCGTCTGCATTCGTTACACGATACAAGTACTTGTATGGGTCAGAAACACGGTATTGAACACCCATTTCAACGGTCACAACGTTTTCATCTTTCGTTAGCATCGTGCCAGCAGCACGTAGAGAACGAATCGCTTGAACGTTTACTAGTTGCTCATCACTGATTTCATCGATGAAGCGTGGGTGCCAGTTAAGACCAGGTTCTTCGATACGGTCGAACTGACCCAGTCGAAGTACTACTGCTCTTTCTGCTTCGCCAACGGTGTAGAAACCAGCGAAGAACCAGATAGCAATAGCAATAACGGCAATGACACCAAAGCCAATTGCACCGCCACCACCAATAGATGGCCCGTTACCGTTGCCACCCTTTTTACCAAACTTGCCACCTAACTTTTGACTTAGTTTATTAAACACTTCGTCTAGATCTGGCGGTCCTTGATCTCGGCCGCCGCGATTATTTTTATTACCCCAAGGGTCATTATCGCGGCCGTTATTATCGCCGTTGTTGTTATTTCCAGGCTCATTCCACGCCATTAGAAAGCTCCATCATTTGATATGACGTTATACTGTAGCAGTCTCTTTGGTAACGATAAAGTCACCTAAGAGCGCCCCTTCTCTTTTTTCAAGTTTAGACCAATCTATTTGTTGCATTCGGATATCTATCAACAAGTTACCATTTTCATCATACTCTTCCTGTTGAATACATTTCATCTCGAAGAATAAGCTGCGAATACGGCCCTGATGTTGATGTGGAATACACAACCGGAATTGAACCATCTGGCTAGCTAAACGCTCAGTTAAAGCTTCAAACAGCAGTTCAATACCTTCTCCTTCCATTGCAGAAACCCAAACAGCGCGAGGTGCGCCCTCTTCGTCTCTTTCAATTCGAGGTTTTTGGTCTTCCATGCAGTCAATTTTGTTCATGACTACAAGGGTTGGCACTTCATGAGCATCGATTTCTTCTAATACTTCATGAACAGCCTGAATGTTCTCACGAAAACGGTCATCACTGGCATCAACAACATGTAACAAAATGTCAGCTTCCTGCGTCTCTTGTAATGTTGCCTTGAACGCAGCGACCAAGTCGTGTGGTAGATGACGGATAAAACCTACGGTATCTGCGAGAATTGCAGGCCCGACATCTGCCAAATCAATCTTACGTAGTGTTGGGTCTAGGGTTGCAAACAGTTGGTCTGCCGCATAAACACCAGCACTTGTGATGCGATTGAAAAGTGTTGATTTCCCTGCGTTGGTATAACCAACCAAAGAAATTGTTGGGATTTCAGCTCGATTACGAGCACGTCGTCCTTGTTCACGCTGTTTAGCAACTTTCGCTAAACGACGTAGTATTGCCTTTATACGGTCACGCAACAAACGTCGATCGGTTTCCAGTTGAGTTTCACCTGGACCACGAAGACCAATACCACCTTTCTGCCTTTCAAGGTGAGTCCAACCACGAATCAATCGGGTAGAGATATGACGAAGCTGAGCGAGCTCAACTTGTAGCTTACCTTCATGAGTTCGCGCACGTTGTGCAAAAATATCTAAGATCAAACCCGTGCGATCAATCACACGACATTTACACAATTGCTCGAGGTTGCGCTCTTGGGCAGGAGAGAGGGAGTGGTTAAAAATCACAATTTCAGCACCGGTCAGCTGAACAGCTTGTGCGATTTCTAGGGCTTTACCTTCTCCAACGTAGTATTTAGGGAGTGGGGATTGTCGGCTACCAGTAATCACTTGTAGCGTTTCTACCCCCGCTGAGGAGACCAGCATTTCACATTCGCTTAGATCTTCCCATTCTCCCTCTTGCGTGAAGTTGATATGAACAAGTACGGCTCGCTCGCCGGATTCATAACGGTCAAACAAGCAACCAACTCCTTATTACAGCGCAAGCTGTACAAATTGAACGATTAATCTTCAGTCTTCTCTGGACGATCAGATGGCGTGCGTTGCTCGCCGCTGTGGTGACTAACTGCGCGAGCAGGTACCACAGTAGAAATCGCATGCTTGTAAACCATTTGGTTTACTGTGTTCTTCAATAAGATCACGAATTGATCGAAAGACTCGATCTGACCTTGCAGCTTAATGCCGTTAACAAGATAGATAGAGACTGGAATGCGCTCACGACGGAGTGCATTTAGGAATGGGTCTTGTAGCGATTGCCCCTTAGCCATTTTATTTTCCTTATTTGTATTTTGTTGTAATTATTTAGCTAGTGGTGCACAAAAAGGTGCGGCCTTTGCATCTGAGCTAAATGAATAAAAAAACTCCGTTGTTATTGAAAGGCTGTGATTTTTAAAAGCCTCAATAACGGATCCTTTCCAGAGTATATTCACGCAAAAGCGATCACATTATACACAGCAATACTAATCAGATGCTATTGCATCTGAAAGAGTTTCTAACGCTTGATCAATGTTTTCGCTATCTAACCAAGTTAAATCATCCCAACTGCGCAACCAGGTGATTTGTCGCTTGGCCAACTGACGGGTTGCACAGACACCACGGAAAACCGCTTCGTCTAAATCACAATTACCGTCTAAATAATCCCACATCTGCCTATAACCAACGCATCGGATCGATGGCAGTTCAGGGTGAAGATCTTCTCTGGCGTACAACGCCTTCATTTCATCTTCAAACCCAGCTTCTATCATCTTCTCGAAACGCAGCTCAATGCGGCGATGGAGTTCAGTCCTTTCCTTGGGAGCTATTGCAAATTGTTTTACACGAAATGGCAGGCTATCGCCTTTCGTTTGAGTTAGCTCTGTTAATGTTTTACCCGAAATTCGGTAAACTTCCAATGCCCTTGAAAGCCTTTGTGGATCATTTGGGTGTATTCTTTCAGCGGATACGGGATCTATCTCTCTTAATTGATCGTGCAATGCCTGCCAACCTTGTTCGATAGATTCCGCTTCAATCTGCTTACGAATCTCTTGATCCGCGGCTGGTAATGGCGATAAACCTTCCAACAATGCTTTGTAGTACAGCATTGTGCCACCAACAAGTAACGGGATTTTGCCTTCCGCTACAATCTTATTCATTTCATTGATCGCATCACGACGAAAATCTGCCGCAGAATACGCTTCGCTTGGATCCAAAATATCAATCAAGCGATGAGGCGCGAGCTCAAGCTCTTCCGCATCCGGTTTAGCGGTACCAACATCCATGTCTTTGTAGATCAATGCCGAATCGACGCTGATGATCTCTACAGGGTATTTCTGACGTAAGCGGATAGCTAAATCTGTTTTTCCTGACGCCGTTGGGCCCATTAAAAACAACGCTAAAGGTAATTTTTCAGTCATGATATTTTGTATTTGCTTCTCTGTTTTAGCGCTTTTTAGCAAAGGGCTTTGTGTCGCGACGTATTCAGCTAAAAAGACAAAGGTCGTCGCGAAAAAATTAAACCGTAAACGCGGCTATAGTCGCTGAAAAGTCGATAGGATTAACAAACTCTGGATCATCTAATGGAAGTAGACCATGCCAAAGTTGTTCTAGTTCCCCAACTAGTTGAACCGCTTCAGATAAAGTGTAGTCGCTTTTTACTTGTGCGGTTTGAATCCCGATCCAGTTAACCAAAGCTGACAACATGTCATTAGGTTGCTTCACTGCACCCTGGGCATTTATTGAAGCCGCGTAAGATAACAGATCTGGGATCAAAATTTGTAAGTTTTGCTGCCTTAAAGGAGAAGGCACGCCCATCACCATTACCGCCTCGCTGTTTCGCGCCTTAAGCTCAATCCCCAGTAATGCCAGAGTTTGACTCAGCGCCTTAGCAACTTCGACAAGTTCACTACCCAGCTTAATCGATAAAGGCACCAATAACGGTTGGCTTTTTAACGCGCCACCTCGAGTATCAAGCTGACCAACAACACGTAATAATTCAGCCTTAGCTAAGGAAACCAAAACACAGCCATTCTTGTTGCCCATCACGAGATATTGACGTTCAACAACCGAGACCGCTTTCCCCAAATCCGTCACTGCTGCTCTTGGCTTTAAATGAACAGGATTCTGTTGAGCAGGCTTAGCTTCTTTATTTTCTTTATTTTCTTTATTTTCTTTATTATCTTTATTTTCTAAGTTGTCTCTGGTTTCTACTGGTGCCACATGCTCTTGAGAAAGTGAAGGCTGTACAACTTGCTCATCAAAATCTGGCGTTTTCAGAAGCTCTTTATAGGCTTTCACTTCTCGCTTAGATGGCGCGGGTTCACCATGATGTTGGTGTGGCTCTTTCTCTTTTTTAGGTTCAGGTCGAGACTCTATCCACTCTTGGCGAGAGGAACCGGTAAAACTGCTGTCACTAGTAGCCGAGCTTCGGCCAGCAGATGAACTTGGACTGGTTGATGAGCTTGGGCTAATTGATGAAACATAATGTCGCCCACCATCATTAACGCTGTGTTGAGGCTTATCAAAAGCGTGCTCTGATTCTGCTTTTCTCGGGTAGGCAGGCGTTTGCTCAATAGCGTGTCGCACCCTATCCGAAACTTGGGTTTGATCCGAACTGCTAGGCATTACGCTTTCTGGCTCAGCGAAACTTGCAACACCATCAACTGCAGAGCTCGTACTATCTTGCTGATGATGAATCACTTCTGACTGATGAAAAGCCGACTGATTGATTGGTACAGCATCGATCTGCTTGCTCTGCGCTAAACCATCGCTCAATGCTTGGTAAATAAAGTCATGCACAAGGCGCGCTTGATGAAAACGCACTTCATGTTTTGCAGGGTGGACATTCACGTCCACCTGATGTGGGTCGAGTTCAATGAACAACACATACGTCGCGAATTGGTCTGGACGCAGGCTGGTTTCGTAGCTTTGACGAATCGCATGATTGATCAGCTTGTCACGCATCATACGACCATTCACATAGCAGTATTGCAGGTCGCTTTGTTGTCTTGCTCCTTCTGGCGTGGTGATCCAGCCATGAAGTTTTAGGCCTTGATGCTCAAGTTCGATCTTAAGCATATGACGAACAAAAGGATTGCCACATACCGCAGCGATTCGCTTTTCTGCTTGAACTTGTGTTTTTGCAGCGCGGTACTGACGAATCATCTTACCGTTATGACGAAGATTGATCGTCACATCAAAACGGCTCAATGCGATGCGCTTCAACAGTTCATCGATATGAGTAAATTCAGTTTTCTCGGTGCGTAAGAATTTGCGGCGTGCTGGCGTATTAAAGAACAGGTCCAACACCTCAACCGAAGTGCCAATAGGATGCGCCGCAGGCTGCAGTTTCACCTGCATATCACGGCCTTCACTGTGTGCTGCCCAAGCTTGATCTTGAGTGGCAGGGCGTGACGTCATGGTTAAGCGCGCAACCGAGCTAATACTCGCCAGCGCTTCACCACGGAAACCGAGGCTGACGATCGCCTCTAGGTCATCAAGAGTGTGGATTTTGGAGGTAGCATGACGACTCAGTGCCAAGGCAAGCTCATCTTTTACGATGCCTTTACCATTGTCACGAACGCGGATCATCTTGGCGCCACCTTTCTCGATATCAATATCGATACGTGTCGCACCAGAATCCAAACTGTTCTCAACCAACTCTTTTACAACAGAAGCGGGTCTTTCTACCACCTCACCCGCTGCGATTTGGTTAGCTAACCGAGCTGGCAGTATTTTGATCGTCATATTTATAGCTACCTTACTGCCATTGATGGAAACGCTGCTACGTTTGCACTAGTTCTTATTTTTTATCATTGATATACCTGAAGCTGTTTAGCATTCCCAAGACTACTTGTGAGGAATAATCAACACTTGGCCGATAGCTAGACTGTCAGATCTTAGCTTATTCGCTTGGCGAATGCTGTTGACGCTCACGCCGTATTTCGAAGCTATCTTGCCAAGGTAATCACCTCTTGCAACTTTGTGTTTGCGCAGAGGAACATCTTTAACTTCAACCGTAATACGTAACTTTTGGCCTACTCTCACCGTCTCTGATTTCAAACGGTTCTCACGTTTAATATCAGCCACCGACACTTTATAGCGGCTGGCGATCTTACCTAGGTACTCTCCAGACTTAACCGTGTGAGTGATGGTCTTCGTTTTAACCGCACTGCTTGATGATGAAGTTGAAGCACTGCCTGGAATCTTAAGTACTTGACCAATTGCTAGGCTGCTCGATTTCAGATTGTTGAACTTCATCAACGTCTGTGTCGACGTACCATACTTGCTCGCAATCACAGACAAAGACTCACCACGAGAGACTTTATGTTGGCTCACGCTGCCCGTTGATGACGTTGCGTTAGACAAGATAATCCCTTCAGGCGGGTTAGCCTTCAAATACTTAACCACCGCTTTAGTCACTGCTCGTGCCAATTTATCTTGGTGCGAACGTTGGAAAAGAAGCTTCTCTTCCGTCGGATTCGAAATAAAACCTGTCTCTACCAGTACTGATGGGATCTGTGGTGAACGTAATACTGCTAAGCTGGTGTTAATCGGCTTGCTATTGTGCAGTTTCGCAACCTTACCCATTTCAGACAGAATTGCCGTTGCCAGTTTGTAGCCCTCTTTTTGAGAGTGGCTAAACTGCAAATCAAGCAGGGTTTGGTTTACGTTCTTATCATCAATATTGCTTGTGAACGCTGCACCGCTACCACCAAGCAATTCAGACTGTTTCTCTTTATTCTCAATCCAACGAGAGATCTCTGTATTTGCGCGTCGAGTGTTCAATACAAACACTGAACCACCTCTTGGTTGAGGCGTCGTAAAGGCGTCGGCGTGAATAGAGATCAACAGGTGAGCTTCATTCTCTCGAGCAATCGCAACACGTCGATTCAGGTTCACAAAGTAATCAGCATTCCGAGTCATACGAGTTTTGATCCCCGGGACCGCATTCAGTTGAGCTGCTAACTTCTTAGAAATACTCAGAGTCGCGTCTTTTTCGTATTTACGCGTAGGACCAATCGAACCTGGGTCTTCACCACCGTGGCCAGGATCAATCACAATTAGAATATCTTTCTGGCGCTTAACCTGATTAATGTTCTTACTTACCGTTGGCTTACTCGGTGTCGATGTCGCTTTACTTGCCGCACCATGAGGTAAGTCGATCACCAAACGGTGTCCATACTGACCACCTGGGGTCGGGCTCAGTTTGAATAATTCTGCTTTAGACGACTTCTTTAACTCAAAAACCAAGCGATAGGTGTTTTTGTCTGGCGGTGAGCTCTTACGAATCTTAGATAGAACAGGGCTGTCTTTCACCTCGACCGGTAACTTAGTCGCAAGACTGGTATTTTTTAAATCAACCACTAAGCGACTCGGGCTACTCAGGGTGAAATAGCTAAAGTCCGCTTCTGATTTTAAGTCGATAACCACACGAGTTTCTTCTGGAGAAGGCCAAACCCTTAAACTTTTCAGTGAGTTTGCAGAAACAAGTGAAGAAAACAGTATAGAAAAAACAGCAGCCATCATGGCCACTGTTGAAATAAGGCGTTTAGAAATCAACATAACTCCAACTGACTAAGTAAGCGCTGTCCGTATTCACTATTAGCGGTTAAAGAAACAATACGGTGATCGTCTTGGTAACGAATATCAATATCCAAATCGGCTTCTGGTAGCATCCCATAACCTTTCTCAGGCCATTCAACCAAACAGATAGCATCCGGAGTAAAGTAGTCACGAATTCCCATAAACTCTAACTCTTCAGGATCGGCTAGGCGATAAAGGTCAAAGTGGTACACCTGCCAATCTGCAAGTTGATAAGGTTCAACTAGAGTATACGTTGGGCTCTTTACATTTCCTTGATGGCCAAGTGCTTTTACAAAGCCACGACTGAAAGTCGTTTTACCTGCGCCAAGATCACCATGCAGATAAATAGTCGTCTGCTGTGAGCAAAGATTCGAAAGCTCCGTTCCTAATTGAATCGTTGCTTGTTCATCTTTCAAAGTAAATTGTTTCGTGCTCATGAATACGTTCTCTAAAAATCGATCGTTGACTATATAAAAATCAAAAGAACAAGAATAGTAAACCGTGATGCTTTTGGGAGACAAGCACTCAAGTGTAAGTTCTATGAAAAATACTGCTCAAAACGCGTCTGTTCTGGTCAACACCACTAAGATCCGTTAAGATCCGCCCCCATTTTTGCCGAACCTAATTTTAATTAGCCTTATCTCTAATTGTAAAACAGAGAAAATAAGAAATAAGCCATGAATCTAGACCATCTTGCTGAAAAAATTAAAATCTGGGGAAAAGAGCTGGGCTTTCAAAAAGTTGGCATCTGCGATATTGATTTAAGTGAACACGAAGCCCCTCTTCAAGCATGGCTAGATGCTGGCAACCACGGCGAAATGGATTGGATGGCTCGACATGGGATGATGCGTGCACGTCCTGATGAACTTCACCCAGGCACAATTCGAGTGATCAGCGCTCGAATGAACTACCTACCACCAGAAGCTCAGTTCGCCTCTAACCTAAGCGATACCACTCAAGGCTACATCAGCCGCTATTCTTTAGGCCGCGACTATCACAAATTGTTCCGTAACCAGTTGAAAAAGCTAGGACAAAGAATTGAAAAAGAGGTCGAGGGTTTAGACTCACGCCCTTTCGTCGATTCAGCGCCCATTTTGGAAAGACCACTCGCTCAAAAAGCAGGGTTGGGCTGGACAGGTAAACACTCATTAATTCTTGATAAAGACGCTGGCTCTTGGTTCTTTCTAGGGGAGCTGTTAGTTAACATCCCTCTTCCCACGGATGAACCCAGTGTTGATGAGTGCGGCAAATGCACCGCATGTATCACTTCTTGCCCAACGGGTGCCATTATTGCTGATGGCGTGGTTGATGCGCGCAAATGTATTTCGTACTTAACCATTGAATATGATGGTGTGATCCCTGAAGAGTATAGAGATGCCATTGGTAACCGTATCTACGGTTGCGATGATTGTCAGTTAGTTTGCCCGTGGAATCGTCATGCCGAACTCACAGAGCAAACAGACTTTCACCGCAGAGAAGATTTCCAAGAAGCCGATCTGGTTTCACTTTCAAGTTGGGACGAAGCAACCTTCCTAAAGAAAATGGAAGGCTCAGCAATCAGACGTATCGGCCACACCCAGTGGTTACGCAATATCTTTGTTGCGATGGGCAATGCACCATTTCAACAACGCATTATTGAAACCCTGGAGTCTCATCAAGGCAAAAACGAAATGCTTGATGTGCATATTGAGTGGGCTTTGAATAAACAACTACAGCAGTTACCCAACGCTAGCAGTGTGCAAGAAGATAGCTCTACGCAGAAAAATAGCTGTGTGCAAAAAAGTAACAGCAAAATCTCCACCAAAAAGCACAGACTGATACGTATAGTAGAGAAAGGACTACCAAGAGACGCCTAGCCCTTTTGGTATCAACGATTGACAGCGACACCCACATCGATAGTCCAATATTTAAGACAACTCGTTGCACATAATTTTAGAACAATGTTTGACCTTGTTCTCAATTCTAACAATGTGGAAAAAATTCAGAACTCTCGTAAACTTCCGACACCCGAGCAAAGTTAAACACAGTACCGATAAATGATTAAGATCAAAAAACAACAAGTTAACGATCTTTTATTAAATCCAAGATAGGCATCCAACTTGATAAAAAACAACAAGTTACGATCGCTGCAATTCATCTAATATATTGAAAACAAGAAAGATCTTTTAGGGATAGGTAAAGAATTAAGCCTGAAACAACTTTATCAACCAAGTTATCCACACCTAACATTTTGTGGATAAGTCTGTTTATAGATGTGAAAAACCTCAAGTGTCTGCTTCAGAGACCTGATATTTACTAGCATTTCAGTTGCTAAGAAAAATTTAAGACAAAAAAATATCCACCATGATGGAGGATTATTTGCTTTTTTGGGGGATTATGCTTCGCAGCATTAAAGAAAGAGCGTGACCTTTGCGGTCGCCTTTAAACACAGAGGTTTAAAGTACTTATTAGCTTTTTTAGAAGAAAGCTGGAGCGATACATCGGGTTCGAACCGATGACCTCAACCTTGGCAAGGTTGCGCTCTACCAACTGAGCTAGTATCGCATAAGTTATTCGCTGCTCATAC